>JAQBPC010000591.1 GCA_028287725.1 Chloroflexota bacterium
TCGCACGACTTGTAATAGCGAGGAAGATCAGCCTTACTAACTTCTCCGACAAACTCGATGCCATCGAGCTCGTGGTCTTTGACATACCGTGCATAGCCTCGGCCCGCCCGTCCTAGTCGGCCGACGACGAGCACTCGTACGTTCTGGATCTCCGCGCGCAGGTCGGCGTAAGCGCGGATAAGATACGCAAGACCTTTTCGCTTTTCGATGCGACCGACAAACAGCACCGTCGGGCGGCCATCGTTGTAGCGCTCAATCGGTGCCGCGCTGTCATTGAACAACGCAAGGTCGACGCCGTTGGGGATCACAGAATATGTACCCGGAAAATACCTGCTGACGAATTCATATGCCGATCGCGAGACCGCAATTCTACCATCGAGCTTATTGACAACGCGGCGTAAAATTGGCCGCCCATAATAGTAGCCGTAATACGATTCGCGGTATGCATGGAATGTTCCAACCTTCACGGATCCCGACGCACGTGCCATCAACACGGCAACCGGGAGCGTCGGCATCAGCGGCTCGTGGACGTGCAACACATCGAAATGCTCTATATCGAGCACCTGACGCACGCGGCGGGAGAGGCGGGATCCGAATGGCACGCCAATAGTAATTCGGGCGACCGAACCGTTGCCAGGGACCGGCGTCACACGCCCAATCCTGTAGACTCCCTGGCGATCCTCCTCGATACCGTCGTTTGAGCCTGGCGCGATGATCCTGACCTCGTGGCCCTTTCGCCGAAACTCCGAGCAAAGGGCGTCAATGTGCTTCCCAACGCCGCCAGGCACGCTGTAGTCATACGGCGACACGAGCGCGATTTTCATAATCGTCCCGCCATCCAGAGCAGGCTCATTGTCGCGCCCACAATCCCCGCGACCCGCAGCTTCCCAGGGATCCCGCTCCTCGTGCTGCGTTCGCTATCCAAAGCTATTGGTGCTTGCGTAAACACCGGTTGCTGCACGACCCATTGCCCTGGATCCCGCTTGATTTCGCATTCAAGCAATGCAGCCAAGTCGCGCATGCCGGCATCAAGGCTAGCCTTCAGCGACCGCGGGGAAGGCGCACTTGTCACGACGTTGCCGGAAACAGGGGAATTGAAAACCAGTTCGCGTACGAACCTACCGGTAATGCTGTTATCGGCGTGGCGATATCCAAACGCGCCAAGTACCGGCGCACCCGTGCGAAGCGACAGCAAAACCGCGGCTTGTGGGAGCCGTACGGGTCGGCCAAAGAACTCAACGGTGTGGCCAGTGCCCTGCACGTCGCGATCGCTCACAATCACCACGGTACCGCCGGATCTGACATGTGCAGCCATCTGCTTGAACGTATTGGGACCAACAGGAACGATGTCGAGTCCAAGCTTGGACCGCTGTCGCTGTATCGCCTCGAGCAATTCGGGCGGATCGACTGGCTCAACCGGGACTAAGACTCGGTTGCCACGCAGTGCGAGCGTTTGAACGACGTTGTCAAAATTTCCTAGGTGCGCGCTGACCAGAATCACGCCCCTGCCCCGAGCCTTGACCTCTTCGAAAGGTTGCCAGTCTGCTACAGCTATGTTATCCACGATTTCGGGAGCATCATACCGAGCAAGCCTAAAAAGGTCTACGTAGTTTAGCATCGCATGCTGGAACGCGCGCCGCACATCACGCCGCACCCGAGCATCCGACGTGGTGGCGTCGTAAACAACACCAATATTCTCAGCAAGCGCACTGCGTCTACGACTTGGAACTAATGCAAGTACGCAGCCGACAGCACGCGCAAGTAGATACGCAATTCGCACGGGAATCACGCAAAACACGCGAGTCAGCGCCGCTTGGCACCAGATCTTCCAACGCATCAGCGACCAGTTGCCCTTTCATTGACCTGCCGCAAGCACTTCGCGGACTCTAGGTCAGTCATCGCTTACCCTGCTGCACAAGCCCTATGTCGATGGTTGCGGTCTGGGCCGATCGGAGTAGTCGTATAAGTGCACTCTCCGAGAGCAGTGCCGCAACGTAGCTGGCTAACTGACGCGCGAATGAACGCGGGCGCTGTTCACTGGCCCGCGCACCTGGCCACATGTCGCGAAACATGTACCACTGGTGGGGCGACCGCCGTATAATCTGTTCGAGGTTGGCCGCGACGAGCTGCATGGTTGCCGCGATATCGGCATCGCGATTGCCGGTCCGCACCGGCTCGATTGGCGGTAGAATGGTGCCCACGAACTGGCCGTCCGGACGCCGGCGAAGCGAGCCGACCAGGATTGGACATTTGGCAAGTTGCGCCAGCACGGCAGTACCTGCCGGAAATCGCGTCTCGTTGCCAAAGAATGTTACCGAGACGCCGTCTCCTGAGGAAACCGGCCGGTCCGCAAGGATGCCTAGAATCTTTCCTTCGCGCAGTACTCGAGTCATTTGTCGAACATTATCCATCGGCACGACACCAATGCCGTACGACGAACGTTGTTCGACCACCAACTCGTTCAACTTCTCGTGCGGGAAGCTTTCGGCCACTGCCCACACTTTATCAGGGCAATGATGCGCAACGGCGACGCCTGCCATATCCCAATGACCAAAGTGCGCTGTGACGAAAATGGCGCCGCGCCCCTCGGCCACGGCCTTGTCGATGTGCTCCCATCCGGGAGTACCCACCGTATCACGTTGCACACGTGGTATCAGGCGGTCGAATCCTGCGAAATCCAGCAGAACCTCTCCGTAGCTGGTCATAGCGCGACGCGCGAGACGTCTGGCTCGTCGCTCAACCGACGGTGACGTAAAGTCCGGCGAGCCACTCAGCACCACGCGTAGATTCCGGTGAATATTCGCGCGCTTTCCTGGCAATGCAAAGAATACGAGCGAAGCCAGTGCCGCGCCCATATACTTCAGGGCAGCGTGAGGCAGGCAGCGGCCCACGACGCGAAACACCATTAGGGCCCAATACATCGCCATAGTTAAACGCGGGCGGGAAATGGCGCCGGCGTGCTCGCGCCAGTAATGAACTCTTCAACCATATCGTGTGCCCTGTCATCCGGGTGTTGAACCGGAGGTGACTTCATAAAGTACGCGGAGGGTCCGTCGAGTGCACCCGCAATGCCGCGATCAAGCGCCAGCTTGGCGCAGCGGACCGCGTCGATAACCACGCCTGCCGAGTTGGGTGAGTCCCAAACTTCGAGCTTTAGCTCGATGTTCAAGGGCACGTCGCCAAACGTGCGGCCCTCGCAGCGGATATATGCCCACTTTCGATCGGTTAGCCACGGCACATAGTCGCTTGGGCCGATGTGAACATTTTCCTTGCCCATGTCGTAATCAAGCTGGCTCGTGACCGAATTCGTCTTTGAGATTTTCTTCGACTCAAGGCGCTCGCGCTCGAGCATGTTGAGGAAGTCCGTATTGCCGCCAACGTTCAGCTGGCTTGTGCGCTCGAGACGCACGCCCCGCTCGCGGAAGAGGTGCGTGAGCATCCGATGTACGATGGTTGCCCCGACCTGCGACTTAATATCGTCGCCGACAATGGGGAGACCCCGATCAAGGAAGCGACGCTGCCAGTATTCCTCTCGAGCAATGAATACTGGGATGCAGTTGACGAAGCCACAACCTGCCTCGAGAATCTGTTCGACGTACCACTTGGTCGCCATCTCGCTGCCGACCGGCAGATAATTGATGACGACATCACAGCCCGTTTGACGAAGGATAGACTTAATATCCGCGGTTGGCCCAGGCGCCTTGGTAATCACTTCGGAGAGATATCGGCCAAGCCCGTCATGAGTCATGCCGCGATGAACGGGCACGCCAAGGTGGGGCACATCGCTGAACTTCACCGTGTTATTCGGATCGGTGAAGACCGCTTCGGAAAGATCTTTCCCCACTTTTCGTGAGTCGATGTCAAATGCTGCAACAAATTCGATATCACGGATATGGTAACCGCCGAGGTTCACGTGCATGAGACCCGGGACAAAGTCCGAGTCAGCCGCGTTCTGATAGTATTGCACCCCTTGAACGAGTGAAGACGCACAGTTCCCCACGCCAATGATCGCGACCTTGACCTTACCCATAGTTGAGCTCTCCCACTACATGCCCGCACCGAGCGGCGGAGGTTGCGGTATTAGTATCGAAGGTTCATCACGCACGGCCGACGAGTCCTCGATTTGCCCTTCGACAAGAAGTTGTTCTAGTCGCTGCTGGTAGGTTACGAATGCTGCCCGATTCAACGAGCAGAATACCTGCCGTCCTTGCTTGCGAGTCCGCACCAGCCCACAACGCACCAGGACTCTGAGGTGCCAGGAAACCAACGGTTGACTTGCCCGTAACCGTAAGCACAGTTCCTTTACGCTAATCTCCGGCGAATGAGACAACTCGGCGACCATCCGCATGCGCCGAACATCGGCAAGGGCCTTAAAATAGACCCGCAGCTCACGCCATTCACGCATCGTTCACCCGATCAACCCTGACCGATCGATAAAGATAGGTTTATTCAATCTTCGCTTATGAGTTTGGGCTAAGACGAAGCCGCTGTCAAGTTCACCTCTATACAGCAGCGGGGCTTGGCGACGCGCAGTTGTGACACGCGCCAAGCAATTCGAGCGGAGCCTAACGCCAATCTCATGCCAATTCGGGGCTGGGAACTAGCAGTTGAGGCTGTTAGGCGGTCTGGGAACGCTGCCCACCGTCCCGGCGAACCTCGTAAACATTGCGGACCCGCTCTATCCGCATGAAGACACGGCTGAGCTGATCTATATCGTTGATTCGCAATGTGAGGTGTATGATTGCGCTGCCATCCGGATGAGCATCAACAGCTGCGCTGGCAATACTCACGCGCTCTTCGGTGACACTCGCGCTCACGTCGCGCAACAGGCCGTCGCGGTCCCAAGCGCGCACGATAATGCTCACGTTGTACAACGTCTTATTATTATCCACGGCCCTGCCCCAGTCGACCTGGACAAGGCGCGCGGACTCACGCTCATTGAGGACCCGTGAGCATGCCGATCGATGCACGGTGATACCGTTGTTCCGCGTGATGTATCCGGTGATTTGGTCGCCTGGTGCCGGCTGACAGCACCCTGCAAGACGTGTTAGGAGATCACCCACGCCCATGACCTGGATGTGCCCCGCACCGGCGTCCTTGGTACGCGGCGCCTCGGTCGGCAGGACCGTGGTTTGGGTTTCGTCGCGCGGAAGCAACCGCATCACAACACCCTGCGGACTCACGGCCCCGTAGCCAACTGCCGCGAAAAGATCCTCTGCCGTGCGGAACTCAAGCGCATTGGCAACCACGGTGAGCATTTCCGACGTTATCGTGCTCAACGTACGCTGTTCGAGGCGCCCAAGCTCTCGTTCAACCAGTTCTCGTCCACGGCTGATGTTGTCGTCGCGGTGCTGGCGCTTGAACCATTGGCGAATCTTCTCGCGCGCGCTGGCGGACGCGACAAAGTTCAGCCAATCCCTACCTGGCCCGTGGGCGGTTTTGGTTGTAAGGATCTCGACCCGATCACCGTTTTGCAGCTGATAGTCGAGTGGCACCATGATCCCGTTGACCTTGGCGCCGATACAGCGATGTCCCAGCTCCGTATGCACGCGGTATGCAAAATCTACCGGTGTCGACTTCGCCGGCAGATCGAACACGTCGCCCTTCGGGCTCGACACGAACACCTGGTCTTGGAAGACATCAATCTTGACGGTGTCGACGAAATCCGTTGCGTTCTGCGTCAGCTCGTCTTGCCAGTTGCGCAGCATGGAGATCCAGGTCGTGAGCGCGGTTGGCAAGGTAGCCGCCGAACCCTGTTCTTTGTAATACCAGTGTGTCGCCACGCCAAACTCGGCCATGCTATGCATTTCGTGCGTCCGGATCTGCACCTCCGTTGGCCGCCCCTCCTCACATATAACCGTCGTATGCAGGGACTGGTAGCCGTTAGGCTTGGGCATAGCGATGTAGTCCTTGATGCGAGCCGGCAACGGAGGCCAATGGGCATGGACAATGCCGAGTACCTGGTAGCACTCGGTAATGGTGCCAACCAGGACGCGTAGAGCGAACAGATCGTAGATATGGGAAATATCGGACTCGCCCGACCGCACCAGTTTCTTATAAATGCTGTAGAGATGCTTCGCGCGACCTTTGACCTCCGCATATATGCCGTGCTGAGCAAGCTCCTCGCGCAGCATCTCGGCAACTCGGGCGATATAGTCTTCGCGTTGGGTGCCGCGAGTAGCAAGCTCCGAGACGAGGCTTTTATAGGCATCAGGCTCGAGGAAGCGAAAGGCAGTGTCTTCCAACTCCCATTTGATCTGCGCCATACCGAGTCGCCCGGCCAGCGGAGCATATATCTCACGCGTCTCGAGCGCGATCCGCTGTTGCTTAGCCGCCGGTAGCGCATCAAGCGTGCGCATGTTATGTAATCTGTCGGCCAGCTTAACCAGGACAACACGAGGATCTTCAGCCATGGCCATGAACATCTTCTTGATGTTCTCCGCCTGCTGCTTGATAGCACGTTCCCTCGACTTACGCTGTTCGTCGGACGTGCTTGCCTGCTGGTCCGCCCAGTTGCGCTGTCGCCTACCAATTTCCTCAAACTTCGTCACGCCATCGACGATATGCGCAACGGAGGCGCCAAATCGCTCGCGGATCTCTGGAAGCCCTACATTGGTGTCTTCCACGACGTCATGGAGAAGTGCCGAGACAATTGTCGTGGCATCGAGGTGCATTTCCGCGACGATGAGGGCCGCCGCGAGGGGATGCATGACATATGGCTCGCCTGAGCGCCGGACCATGCCCTCATGCGCCTCCTCGGCAAATCTATACGCTTGCCTTATAGGCTCCAATGCCTGTGCAGGCAGGTACGTGCCCGCGACGTCCAGCAACGTATCAATGCTGAAGGGCACGCTTGAATGTGGCGCGATAGATGACTGGAGGGACAAAGTGGCGACCTCGAACGCAAACGACTAGTAGGAAAAGTATACCCTTTTCAGGTACGCACGTCCGAAAAATGCGGATTCAGTAAGGGCTGGGGATCGCGCGGCTATCAGGCAGATCCAGGCAGCCGATCGCATCAAAGCACAAGTCCCTCACGCGCAACTGGAGTGTGCGATCACCATTCCAGTCGTTAACTTCGAGACCGAACACCAGGTCAACTTCACTATTGCGCCGGAGGTATTGAGCAAGGTCTCCTCGACGGAACATGATGGCCGAGAGCTGGCGATCACCACGCCGCAAGGTAAGGCGCAAGTGGTTGTTTCCTACACACTTGAACTCGACAAGACGGAGTCTCCTGCAAAGGAAGACTGGGCTTGGGTTGCCCACGCCACACGGCTCAAGCGCTTGCAACTGATCATATAGATGCCAACCGACCTCGTGGGGAGAAATTTCCGCATCAATCATCAATCTTGGAACAGCTTCATCATCGGTCAGCGCATTTGCAGCCTGACATCGTAAGTGATCGACCAGAGTCGCCACATTCTCTGGTCGCATGACGAAGCCTGCTGCCTGCTGATGGCCACCAAAATTCATTAACAAGTCCGAATTAGCGCGCAGCGCATCGAGCATTGCGAAGGACGGAGTACCCCGCACGCATCCCCGAACCTCA
>JAQBPC010000592.1 GCA_028287725.1 Chloroflexota bacterium
GGAGCCAATCACCTGTTGCTCCCACATTCGATGACTCACAGTCGATCTACGCTATTGTACCTGTGGCGCACCCGCTATGCATGTTCGCGGAGCGGCGATTGACGTGAACGAAGTAGTTGCGCGTGCGAGGAAACCAGGTATTGGGAGCTGTCCAGTCCATTCGTTGACCGGTGCGAATTGGGTCCAAATGAGCGAAAATCATCAATATCGGCATGGGATGTATGACAGCTGGTCGCAATTTGCCATAAAAATGTCTATAGTCCTATGTATCTTTGATCCCTTGCTCCGCTAGAATTAGTGGTGCTATCGCGTTGGGTACGCCACATGTAGTGAGTAACACCGCCGCACCACGTGCTTCGCGGAGGAGGTCATAGGTGCCAGAAAGAAGAACTCCACTTTACGACTATCACCTGCGCTCGGCGCGGGAGCTCGTAAAGGGTGGTGGCGACTATATGTTTCCGATCTCGTTTACCTCCCCCGTGGAAGAGCATCTCAACGTGCGTAAGAACGTCGGCATGCAGGATCTCTCGTCCATGGGCGAGGTGGATATAAAGGGCCCAGGCGCGGAGCGTCTGATCCGCCGTTTGCTGGTGAACGACATCTCGGACCTTGAGCCGGGTCAGGTGCGCTATTCGACGATGTGCAATGAGGCCGGCGGCATCGTGGACGACATCACAGTCTACAAGTTCAACGAAGAGCACTTCATGATCGTGACGAGCTCCGGGCCGCGGCAGAAGACCTTCCGCTGGGTACGCGATCACGCTGCCGGTATGGGCGCCTACGTGACGGACGTCACTGCTTCGATAGCGCTGCTTGCCGTGCAGGGTCCGCGCTCCCGCGGCTATTTGCGGACCGTTGTGAAGGACGCGGACGTCGATTCGTTGAAGTTCTTCCGCTTTACGCCCGCGCGCATCGGCGACGTTGACCTGCTTGTATCACGTTCCGGCTATACCGGAGAGCTGGGCTACGAGCTGTACGCGCCGGCTGAGCAGGCGCTGGTGCTGTGGGATCTCATTCTCCAGACAAGCAAGGAATACAGGTTGCAGCCATATGGCGTCGCCGCGATGCAAAGCCTGCGTATCGAGAAGAGCTTGCCGCTCTACGGCGCGGATCTCAGCGAGGAGTACACGCCATTTCATGCCGGTCTTGATCGCTGGATTGCGTTCAACAAGCATGACTTTATTGGTCGAGAGGCGCTGCTCAAGGTTCAGGAGCAGGGCCTGCAGCGCCGTTGGGTTGGCCTGATACTGCAGAGCGAGATCCCTGCCGCCGTGAACGACAAGCTGTATAGCATCAGCGACGTGGCAACGTTCAAGGAGAAAATGTTCAGCGGCGCCGAAGCCGGTGAATTCAAGGATCCTGTGCTGCCGAGCGAGCTCCAGGTAGGCCACGTCACTTGCAGCACACGGGGCCACTCGGTGGGCGAAATGCTGGCCATGGCGTATGTCGATACCGCGCATTCCTGGCCCGGTCATAACTTGATCGTCGAGATTAACGGGCGCCCAGTGCAGGCGCGCGTCGCGTCGACGCCGTTTTTCGACCCCGGTAATGCCCGCATTCGTGCCAAGGCTCGCGACGACGAGCCGCGGCCGGAATCGGCGGGTGCCGCCGATCGCGCATCCGCGCCGAAGGCGAAGAAATGATGCGAGGATCGGACTCGAACAGCTTCGACGTCATCGTCATCGGCGTTGGCGCCATGGGGAGCGCTACCTGCTACGAGCTCGCGAAGCGTGGAAAGCGCGTGCTTGGCATCGAGCGGTTCGGCATTCCGCACATGAAAGGCTCGTCGCACGGGTATACGCGGATTATCCGTCTCGCCTACTACGAGCACCCATCCTATGTGCTGCTCCTCAAGCGCGCCTATGAGCTGTGGCGGGAAATCGAGACGACGGCCCAGGAGCAGCTACTCTACATAACTGGATCAATTGACGCGGGGCCCGAACACGAATGGGTATTCAAGGGATCTTGGGACTCCTGCCGCCAGCACGATTTGCCGCACGAAGTGCTTACGGGCTCGGAGCTTCGCCGCCGGTTCCCTGGCTACCATCTCCCTAAGGACACGCTGGCGCTGGTTCAGCCCGACGGCGGGTTCCTGCGGCCAGAGCGCTGCATCGTCTCCTATGTAAATGCGGCACAGGCTCTGGGCGCCGAGATTCACGGTCATGAAGCCGTTCTTGAGTGGGAGCCGGACGGCGATGGCGTGCGGGTACGGACCGACAGGGATGAATACACCGCCGACAAGTTGGTGGTTAGCGCCGGGGCGTGGAACGCGGGCCTGATTGATTGCCTTGATGGGCTAACAGTTCCGGAGCGCCAGGTGCTGGCCTGGCTGCAGCCATCGAAGCCCGACTATTTTGCGCCGGAACGCTTCCCGGTATTCAATTTGCTGGTCGAGGAAGGCCGATTCTATGGGTTCCCGGTGTTTGATGTGCCGGGCTTCAAATTCGGAAAGTATCATCACTTCGAGGAGAAGGGCGAGGCTGAAGAGATCGATCGCGCGGCCCATGGCTACGACGAGCGTATGCTCCGGCAGTTCGCCGAGCGGTACTTCCCTGATGGCTGCGGACCAACCATGAACCTGGAGACCTGCCTGTTCACTAATACCCCTGACAACCACTTCGTGATTGACGAACACCCCGTGTATCCCCAGGTCACGTTCGCGTCACCCTGCTCGGGTCATGGCTTCAAGTTTGCGTCCGTAATCGGAGAGATCATGGCGGACCTCTCCACCACTGGTGTTACCCGCCACGACATCAGCCTATTCAGGTTGGAGCGTTTAGTTGGAGACGGCGTGTATGTGAGGCATGGAGGGCGAGGAGTGAGTCGTCCCGTACGTCAGGATTCCGTGCAGCGGAACGGGTATGGCCGGCAGCACCAGAATGGCCGGCAGCGCGTTTTTGGGCATCAGCAATATCGGCCGGCCGCGGGCCATGGTGGCGATCACTCCCACTTTCAGCCAATCGAGGGTGGACGGCTCTATGATGGGCCGGTTTGGTCGGCCGCGCGATTGCCTGAAGACCGCTTCGATCGGGATGAGCCTCAGAGAGGCTATCCTGCAAATTCAGGCCGAGCGTTCCGGCGCGCCGAAGATGTAGAGACGTTCTGGTAAATACTGTCCATTCACTTCGTACGCCGAGTGGGCGTAAGAGCGATCACCCTTGATTCGAGTAGGTAGCCAATTCCGCCTCGATCGCGCTGATGCGATTCTGGGCACGCTGCAGGTCACGTAGAGCCGACCGAGCTAGGTCCACGAGGCGACTGTTCTCATTCAGTAGTGCCGACATAAGATTCCGCTGAAGGGAAGGTTGCGAGGCACCCCCACGCTCCAGCCCGTCGAGGATTTGCGAGTCAGGATCGACCCCTGGAAGCTCGGTCCGGTGCTTACACTTGCGAACGGCAATTGAATGCTGCTTCAGTATGTGACTGGAAGCTCCACCAGCTGCAGCCATTCAAACGTACTCCTCGCCCGGACATCCGGTGTTCCCCGAGTCCAAGCATAATGAGTTGCCGGTCTCAACCTGAGAACCATGCTCACCGTACCACGGCGGCCGAAGCCATGCAGTACCCAGGAAGGCCAACGAAGGCATGGCCCGGATGGATAATCTGCCGCACCGCGACCTGTGAACGGGCGCCCGAGTCGCGGCCCAGAAGCGCTCCGATTAGCTCAATCGAATTAGGCGGGTTTGTTAGCGAGTGCGTGGATCGAGCGCGTCGCGAAGGGCATCGCCAAAGAAGTTGAAGCCCATGATCGTGGTGAAGATAGCAATGCCTGGGAAGGCGAACAGCCACCACTGATCTGGGTAGTTTTGGGCCTCACTGATCATCGCGCCCCACTCGGGATTCGGCGGCGGAACACCGAAGCCAATGAACGAGAGTCCGGCCACCGTGAGGATTGCGTTGCCGAGATCCAGCGTTGCCAGCACGACTATAGGACCAATCGTGTTTGGCAAGACCGTGCGAAACAGAATCCGGCTCTCGCTTGCGCCGACCGCTCGCGCCGCGGTGACGAACTCGCGTCCCTTGATTTCGAGCACAATACTGCGCACCACACGGGCATAGGTGGGCCACCATACGACGATCATCGCGATGGTGGCGTTGGTCAAGCTTGGGCCAAGAGCAGCACTAATTGCCATGGCGAGCACGATGATTGGAAACGCGAAGACGATGTCGGTGATGCGCATGAGGATTTCGTCCACGAAGCC
>JAQBPC010000616.1 GCA_028287725.1 Chloroflexota bacterium
GCGAGGGAACCGCCGCGCGGGCCATGGCGCTCAATGCTGCTGGTACTTTGGCAAGTGAACAGGGCGACTATGGGCAGGCCGCGGCCTTCTACGACGCCGGCCTGGCACTCTATCGAGCGTTAGGCGATACGCGCGGCACCGCGCGGCTGCTGATCAACCAAGGAACTGTCATGAAATATCAGGGCGAGGCAGCACGTGCCAGCGATCTTTACGAGGCAGGCGTGCATTTGGCACGGGAGCTCGAAGACCCGTCGCTGCTCGCTATTGCCCTGAACAATGTCGGCACACTCGCTATCGAGCAACAGAATACGGAGTACGCCGCGGTCGTGCTGGAAGAGAGCGTGGCCTTGAAGCGACAATCAGGCACGCCGAGCAGCTTGATCTTCGCGCTCATCAATCTTGGCGAGGTGGCGCGCTCCCGTGATGATTTCACGCGGGCCACGGACTGCTATGAGGAGGCATTAGTCTTGTCCCATGCGCTCGGCGATCGATCGCACGTTGCCCTCCTGCATTACAATCTTGGCCTGGTGGCGCGTGCCCAGAACAACAACGGCCGGGCCGTAACCGAATTTTGCCAGAGCCTGGTCGAAGAGCACGATCTCGGCAACAAACGGCAGATCGCGGCTAACATCGAGGGCTTGGCCGGCGTGGCTGCATGCAGCGGACAGTTCGAACAGGCAAGCAGGCTGTTTGGCGCGGCCGAGCACCTGCGCGAGCAGATCGGCGCTCCTGTACCGGCAGCCGATCGGGCCGGCTACGATCGCGACATCGCGCAAGCCCGTTCTTCGCTCACCCCAGCCAGGGCGGCTGCGGTCTGGAGCCAGGGCCGTGCGACGGCGCCTGAGACGGCAATCGCCGAGGCGTTGGCAGTGCGCGTGGCCGCATAACGGACGGGCGGTTTGATGGGCGCCCGTCCACATTGCGCGCTGATCTGGCTCATGGCGCCGTTACATGGTCTTGCTCACGCGGCGCTTGGCCTGGATACGGTTACCTGAGTCAGGCGGCATTGTAGGGAGCCGTTCCTCACGAGCGAAAGCCCTATCCGCGTATCTCTGTTTCACACTGCGCCAGATGCGTTATCCTTGCCGGGGCAGACCTGGAAGGAGTAGGTGATGAAGCAGGAGGAGGCCGCGCCGGTGGTACAACCGAAGCGCTTGCGGCCGCACCCGTTGGATGTGCTGCTGCTTGGCGCCCCAATCGCGATCCTGGCAAAGCTCTTCAACTGGGGTGATCTCACCTTATTCTTTGCCAGCGGACTCGCGATCGTGCCACTGGCACGCTATATCGGCATGGCTACCGAGGAGCTGGCTGGGCATGTCGGCTCCGCGGCTGGGGGGCTGCTCAATGCTACCTTCGGGAACGCCACGGAGCTGATCATCTCCTACTTCGCGCTGCGGGCCGGCCACTTTGAGCTGGTAAAGGCCTCGCTCATCGGCTCGATTCTCGGCAATGTGCTCGCGGTGCTTGGTCTCTCGTTCCTGTTGGGCGGCTGGCGGCGCGAGCAGCAGCGCTTCAACACCGTGGCGGCGCGGGCGGGCGGCTCCCAGCTGGCACTCGCCGCAGGCGCCCTGTTGGTGCCTGCCGTGCTGGCGGCTACGGCGCCAATAAAGGAGGTCGCCGTATACCACCTGAGTATGGCCACCGCGCTGGTGCTGCTGGCAGCCTACGCGGCTGGGCTGATGTTCAGCCTGCGTACCCATGCCCATCTCTTCACCGAGGAGCAGGAGACTGAGATACATGGCAGACGCTGGTCGGTGCGCCGCTCCGTGTTGGTGTTGCTCATCTCCACTTTGGTGGTGGCAGTGCTTTCCGAGCTACTGGTGGAGGGCGTGAAGGGTGTCACCTCGCAGCTAGGCTGGTCCGAGGTGTTCGTCGGCGTGATACTGGTGGCGCTGCTGGGTAACGCGGCGGAGCATGCCAGCGCGGTAACCGCGGCCCAACGCGACGACATGGACCTGGCGCTGTCGATCGCCGTGGGTAGCGCCACGCAAATCGCCCTCTTCGTTGCGCCGGTGCTTGTCGTTCTGGGCGCCCTGATAGGCCGCCCAATCGATCTGCTGTTCAGCACGTTTGAGGTGGCCGGGGTGGCGATCGGGGTCGCTCTGGTGAACCTGGTGATCAATGACGGCGAAAGCAACTGGCTGGAAGGGGTACAACTCCTGGCCATTTATGCGATCCTGGGCGCGGCCTTCTTCGTCTACCCCTGAGTAGTCGACAGCAGGGCGGTCTCAGGCGACCGACTCTGCCTTATCGACGCGCGAAAGGTGTTCACCGGCGGGTAGATCCGTTGCAGCCATGCTGCGCGCCTGCTCGAGCGATCAACTAAGGCCAATAAAACCTGCATCCGAAGCGGGCTGAAGCCCGCGCTTGGCGAGGACTGTGAGTCTCCACGCCGTGAACGGCGTGGTTTCAATGCTCTTGCGACGACGTACTAAGATCCGTTGCCGCCATGCAGCGCGCCGGCTCGAGCGATCGGCAATTGGTCATGTATGCCGATGGCCGCGCTCGGCGGATCGCCTGGATGCGGCGTTATCGTGGCCCCGAAATCGTGTCTACCGGCTGGATGGTAGCCGGCTCGGATGGCTCGCGTCCGGTGGACTCAGGAGCGACCACGCCGTACAGGGTTACATCGAGCAACAGCGATATGGCCCGATCCGGCGGTAGCTGGCGCTGTGTTCGCAGGTGGACATACGCCCAGCACACGCAGTTGAACAGCACGGGCGCCATCTCCTCGACCTTTACGATACGCAGCGTCCCATCGACGGCCCCATCGCGGAGCAGGCGCTCCAAGGGCTCTATAAAGTCGCGCTGCGTGAGGATAAAAGACTCCTGAAAGGCAGTATCGGTGGCTAGCAAGAGCGGAAGATGCTGGTCGGCTACCTCGCACAGCGCGCGTAGCGCACGGGTCAGCCGCGCGCGGCCACTGCCAGAAGCGGTAAGGATCGGCCACAGTGCGTCGCGGTAACGTTGCATCATCCGCTTGATCAATCCTTCGATCAGGCGGTCGTGGGTGACACCCTGGCGCCAGAGGGTGACACGTGTGGTCCCCGCCGTCGCGGCCACTCTATCGAGTGTCATCCCCGGTAAGCCATCCTCGCTCACGACACGCATGGCGGCGTCGAGCAGCGCATTGTCTATCGGGGCGTCAATCGGAGCTCGTACCTGGGAGCGGTGAAACGAAGACATGATATTGTCTGCCGATACAGATAGCGGGGGTGGGATGGCTGGACGTGAGCTGCTCTTGCATCGCGCGCCGCTCCGGGGGTCGCGCGAGTATCGGCGCTAATCTTGGTATAGCGCGTTTTATGGCTTGGCCAACAACTTACGATCGTAGCACTCTCGTGTCCAACGTACCTGCTTGCCAATTCATCACTCGCCGAAGGACGGATTCTCGGGCAATCTTATTGATTGTGATGCTGCCTCGCCAGCATGCTGAAGTCCGGACAAGCCTACGGCATGACGACCTGGCCATTGTGAACGGGGAGGAATCGCCATGGCTCGCCGTCATACGCCCTACTATCACCATTTCGTGGTGCTGGGCGGCGAGCTGGTCGACCGCATTGGCTTTGACTCGGCCCTGAAATTCTCGTCGACGGAGGCCGAGCACAAGGCGACGCGCGAGAAGGCCGGCCTGTACGACGTCTACTACCAGGTTCTGGTCGACGTCAAGGGTGCGGATGCCGAGAAGCTATTGCAGCGCACGCTGGTCAACAACGTGGAGCGCATGGTCGACGGCAAGCCGGTTGGGACGGTCACCTCGGCCGATCGCGGCTATTTCCTCGGGCGGAGCCTGGCGCTCGGCTA
>JAQBPC010000622.1 GCA_028287725.1 Chloroflexota bacterium
CGGAAAGCCGATACACATGTAACGATTGCAGGCACCGCTTAAGAGCGAGCGCGAAGCGCGGGCTTCAGGCGGTGCCACATTCGACGCTGGCCATCACGAGCCGCGCGATACGTTCGAGCGTCGCTCCGTTGCAATGGCGATATGAGAGTTGGGCAGATTTGCATGAGCCAGATGCCAGAGGATCTTCGCCATCGTGCCGACGTAATACTCGAACGTCTCAATTCGGCATATCCGGACGCCCGGTGTTCGCTGGATTTCTCGAGTCCGTTCCAACTGCTCATCGCTACGATTCTGTCGGCACAGAGCACCGATGCACGCGTAAATCTGGTGACGCCCGAGCTGTTTGCCCGGTTTCCAAATCCCGAAGCGTTTGTCGCCACCTCTATCGACGAGATCGAGGCGATGATTCGCAGCACAGGCTTCTACCATAACAAGGCGAAAAGCGTTCAAGGCGCCAGCCGGATGATCGTCGAGGAGTTTGGCGGCCAGGTACCGTCCACCATGCCCGAGCTGCTGCGGCTGCCGGGAGTGGCGCGAAAGACTGCCAACGTCGTGCTCGGTAATGCGTTTGGTATCGTCGAGGGTGTGGTTGTCGATACGCATGTTGGTCGTATAAGCCGCCGGTTAGGCTTCAGCACCAACGAGGATCCGGTCAAGGTTGAAGCGGATCTCATGGCGTTATTGCCCCAAGCCTCGTGGCTTGACTACGTGCATCAGGTGATCTGGCATGGGCGCGCGGTATGCATGGCCAAATAGCCGACATGCAGCGTTTGTGTGCTTGCCTCGGAGTGTCCCAGCGCATTCTCAGCATGACGGGCAAGCTGGATGGGCCAGGTGACGTAATTCCACCCGAGTCGCCGGCAATCGGGGCAGCGTCACCGGGCGTAGGCACGCCGGTACTCGGACAAGCCGGCCTGCAACACTCAGCGCCCTCACTCCGAACGAGGATCATTCTCTCTGGGCTTGTCACGGCACTTGCCCTGTTCGTCCTTTTTTCCCCCTGGCCGCTGCAAGAGAAGTTGCGGACCATCGGCCACGCATGTTGCGCCCAGATTCCCAGCCACACGATTCGCTTCGATGGCCAGCCGATGCCCATAGACTCCCGCAATAGCGGCATCTACACCGGCGTGCTGATGGTTGTGGCCATCATGTGGCTCACGGGTCGCAGGAAGGCGGCGCTATTCGTGCCGCCAATGTTGCGTAACCTGCTGATGCTTGTCGTGTTGGCAATGATCTTAGATGGGTTCAATTCACTCGCGCAGACCCACCATTTACATACCTACTATCAGCCAAGTAACACGATCCGCGTCATCACCGGGACGCTCTCAGGCATGGCGCTCGCCATTCTTACCGTGCCCTTGTTCAACAGTCTGGTGTGGCGTAACCCGGAAGACCTGGCAATTGCCGACGATTTTACCGACCTCGTCGGTTATCTCGTGGGAGCGGTCGTGATCATCATCACGCTGCTACAGGCGCCGCTGCTGCTCTATTATCCTATGTCGATACTGAGTATTCTCGGGCTGCTCGTGACATTGACCTTCGTCAACACCTGCATAGGAGTCGTATCATTTAGGCGAGAGAACAGGATCGATACCATACTCGCATTCGTTATTCCTGGTCTTGGCGGACTCGTATCAGCTTGCTTCGAGATCATGGCTCTCGACATTTGGAGAGTGTTTCAGCATTAAGCTTGTTGTCTGATGCACGCATGGTATCCTGACACGGGCGAGTGCGGGGCATATCGGATCCCGCCCCAGGAGGAACCCATATGGCCAGTTTTCGACCACAAGGACTCACATACGACGACGTCTTGCTTATGCCAAAGCGGAGCGATGTGGCGTCGCGCAAGCATGTAAATACCAGCACACAGCTCTCGCGGAATATCACGCTGAGCATCCCAATTGTTAGCGCAAATATGGATACCGTCACCGAGGCGCAAATGGCAATCGCCATGGCCCGCCAGGGCGGTATCGGTATCATTCACCGTTTCATGTCCGTGGAACAGCAGGTTCGCCAGGTACAGCAGGTTAAGCGCGCCCAAAGCGCAGTGGTCGAGCAACCATACACCATGCTCGCCAACCAGACGCTCTCCGAAGCGCGCCACCTCATGGCGGAGCAAGATGTAACCGGTGTGCTTGTACTGGACGAACGTGAGCGGTTGGTCGGCATCCTGACGGCACGAGATATTCGCTTCGCGACGGACGGAACGCAGCCGATCAGCAATCTTATGACGCCCCAGGAACGGTTGATCACCGCCGCGCCCGGGATCGAGGCAGACCGCGCTCGAGCGATGCTCGATAAGCATAAGATTGAGAAATTGCCGCTTGTCGACGACTCCGGCAAGCTCTATGGCCTGATCACTAGCCGTGACCTGTTGCAGACAAACCGCTTCGGTAATGCCGCGCGCGATGGAAAGGGGCGGCTCCTCGTCGGCGCTGCTATCGGCGTCGTCGGCGATTATGTCGAGCGAGCCCAGGCCCTGCTAAAGGCAGGGGCCGACGCGCTTGTCATAGACATCGCGCATGGCCATTCAGAGGGGGTGGTCAACGCCATTCGCACGCTCAAGAAGCATGCGCCGTCCGGCGATCTCATCGCCGGGAACGTGGCGACTGCCGATGGTACGCGGGAGCTGGTGGCTGAGGGTGTCGATGCCGTAAAGGTGGGCGTCGGCCCCGGATCAATCTGCACCACCCGCATCGTCACCGGTTTTGGCGTGCCCCAGCTTACCGCGGTTCTCGAATGCGCGGAGGAGGCGGCGAAGAGCGGCGTGCCGATCATTGCCGACGGGGGCATCAAGCAGTCGGGCGATATTACAAAGGCGCTCGCGGCGGGTGCAGGCACGGTGATGATCGGTAACCTGCTGGCCGGCACTCGGGAGAGCCCCGGTTATACAGTGTTGCGCAACGGGCAGCGCTATAAGATTAGCCGCGGGATGGCTTCGCTCAGCGCCACTATCGGGCGCCGTGAGCGCGAGGCGCCGGAGCAGGTCAGCGACGATGGCTTCAATGAGGTCGTGCCGGAGGGCGTCGAGGCGGTCGTGCCCTACCGCGGCGAGGTCACTGAGATCATCTATCAGCTCGTTGGCGGCGTCCGGTCCGGTATGAGCTATTGTGGCGTTCGAACGCTGGCGGATCTCCGCGAGCAGGCGGAGTTTGTGCCGATTACCGGGGCCGGAATGCGCGAAAGCCTGCCTCACGACGTGCAATTCTTGTCGTAAGGCGGGGACCATCCGAAACCCTCGACCCTAGACTGCTACGATACGACGATGTCTTGGAGTAGGTCTGAGTGAAATACCGTGAACTAGGTATGATGGTCGCCCTTGCCGCGATATGGGGCGCCTCATACCTGTTCATCCGTGTTGCGGCGCCGGTGTTTGGTCCATTGATGCTCATGGAGCTTCGGGTCTTGATCGCCGGCGTCGCACTCTTGATCTATGCACTTGCCATAGGTCAGGCTCCGATCATTCTCCCGCAGTGGCGGCGCTTCCTCGCACTCGGAGCATTGAACGGCGCAGCACCGTTTGCGCTCATTGCGGCGGCGGAGCTGTATATTCCGGCCTCGCTTGCAGCAATTCTCAATGCTACTACACCGCTATTTGCTGCCGTCGCAGCTGCTATCTGGCTGAACGAAACATTTACGTCAAAGCGACTGCTCGGCTTGGTGGTCGGAATTCTCGGTGTCTCGGTGCTGGTGGGCTGGAGCACTGTGCCGCTGAATGGGACGCTGGTATTTGCCACGGCGGCGTCGCTGCTAGGCTCGTTGGCGTACGGCCTCGGCGGCTCATTTGCCACGCGCGCGTTTCGTGGTGTCCCGCCGCTCACCATGGCCATCGGCCAGCAGTTTGGAGCGGCTGCCGGTCTCCTGCCGTTCGCACTCGGCTCCCTGCCGCACGTGCGTTTTACGTACGAAGCCCTGTTCAACCTATTGGCCCTGGCATTGCTGTCGACCTGTATCGCCTACCTGATTTACTATCCGCTGCTGAGGAGCGTCGGGCCAACCAAGGCGCTGTCGGTCACGTTTCTCATTCCAGGCTTCGGCGTGCTCTGGGGCGCGCTGTTTCTGCACGAGCCGATTGGGGTGGGTACGGTCGCGGGGCTGCTGATAATCTGGTCCAGCGTGACGCTGGTCACCGGCGTGCGGCTACTGCCCCGGCGGCGCGCCGAAGGAACAGCCCCGGCGCCCGCTGCGTCAACGACGCCTGGCAGCTGATTGCCCAGAAGGGACGAGCTCACTCGGTGGTGGGCGAGCCTTCCATGTGCGTAACAGGCTGCGCATCGCCGGTGTTCCCCATCATTGGGGAGATGGCATAGAACACGGCAAGCGCGACAAACAGGATCAGGCTCAGAGCAACATTCACGTACGCGAGTCCCAGAGCCACCAAATAGGACACAGGACCAACATAATAACTGACGGTTGTTCGACGGATGGCCACCGTATCAGGACCGTCACTGGTCAGCCTTCGGTTATACGTGGCGTACCACCAAAGAACATTAAAGAGCACCGCGCCAACCACGAACATTGCCGCGTAAATTGCCATCACCAGATGCTGTTCGCTTGGAACAGTAAGATATTTTGCCAGCAGAGACGTTGGAAACGGCAACACCGCGACCCAGAGCAAGAAGACGATATTAATCAGCAGGAATGTCTGGTTGGTTCGTTTGATGTGGATGAACATGCTGTGGTGGTTTGTCCAGATAACGCCGATTAACAGAAAGCTCATGAGATAGCTCAGATAACTTGGCCACATGTCGAGCAGCGCGCGTCCCAGTCCCTGATTGACGGTCGGGGGAACAAGGTTGAGGACAAGGAGGGTAATTGCGATCGCGAACACACCATCGCTGAGGGCGAGCAGGCGCTCTGTCCCTGATTCACCGCGCCGGTACGTGATCTGGTTGTCGGCCATCCTTTGCTCACCTCGAGACTTCCGTCAAGATCGTCGTACCAAAGCGCGGTACTTACTGCCAGAATGTACCGCACTTACGAGCGAATGCCTTGACTCGTCGATCGCCTCTGTTCATCGGTAGCACAAAACGTACAGTGTGCAAAGGCCGAGTGACTATCACCCTGTCTACGGACGCTCGCCGAAGCAATGGCAGTACATGTGAACATGAAAACGCGCCCCTTGCAGGTGGGGCGCGCTGGTTCGCGGACAGACGGTTAAATGGGTCTTCGGAGGCGCTACCGGTCGGCGGGCTATGTGACCGGCCGGGCGTAGCGGCAGATGGGAGTCTCGAGACAAAGAGCTGAGAAAGCATCGGCGATACCTCCAGGCGTTGTGCGCGAGGGTGTACGAATTGTGAGCAAAGCCGGTTGCGGCGCTAGTGACGGTCGATCGCCTCGAGCAACTTGGCTGCCTCTGCGACGCTGATTTTGCCGTACTGTAAGTTCTCGAGCACCGCCAGGCGCGGGTTACCACCGGTCTCTCTGAAAGGTTGAGTAGTATCTTCGGCTGAGTGGTCTTCCGGCTGTGAGCTACTTTCGCTAGAGCTCTCAGCTGTGTTCATGTACGATGGCGGCGCTAGTGGCGCCAGTGGCGGAATAGGGACGTCCGGTGAAACTACAGCGGAGGGCGGGAACCCGAACGAATTGCTGTCGGCACGGCGACTACCGCTTTCTGCCGCGCGAGATGCGCTCGACTCACTCGTGCTGTACTGTTCATTTGCATTCGACGGTCCGCGGCGCTTAATGGAGATATCGCCGCTCGATGTCCGAAGCTCCACGTCGATGGTGCTATCGCCGATATTGCCCACGAACCGTCCTCCCCCATATGAGTACCTGCCCTGTTTCCCTACGGCGACCAGGGGATACTCCGAACGAACATCGCCGTTTCGGGTGAGCACCTGAAAGCGAGCACCCGGCTGATCCGCGATCGCTATCGTGATGTCGCCATGTCCCGTGACCAACTGGTGCCGGTGGCCTGTGAGGATACTTGTGCATTCCACGTCGCCGGAGCCTGATTGCACGGAGAGTGAGCTCAACGAGCCATCACGCACGGTGATATCGCCCGCGCCCGTCGCGATCTTGAGCGCGCCCTCGTCTTTCACCCGAACCTCAACATCGCCCGCGCCGGACTGCAAGCTCCAGGTACCGCTGATCTTCGTGCACTCTATAGTGCCTGAGCCGGTATGGACGGCGCCCTCGGCCCTACAGTCGCTCAATGTCGCATCGCCGGAACCCGTTCTGGCGGTAATACGTCCCTCGAACTCGTCAATCGAGAGCTCGCCCCTGCCGGTAGTTGCCTGCAGCGCACCGGAGCCGCGGCGAATGGTGATGTCGCCGGAGCTACTTTGCAGGGCGCAATCTCCCGCCAGCCCCTCCATTTCTATCTCGCCCATGCCTGTGTAGGCCACGATCTCGGGACGCTCGAGGACTGCGGGGATGCCGATTCGCACGTCGGCCGCGCCAAAGCTGCCAAAACGTATCTCGGCCTTCATGATGGAGTCGACTGCGTTAGATACCATCTCGCCTATCGATGCACCGATATCCCCGAGCTCCGGTCCGAAGAACGGTTGCGTCTTGCCGCGCGAGCGTTCTGGGAAAACGCGGTTCCCGGGTCGGATCGATAAGGTGCTTTCATGGACATCTACCTGAACCGGATCATTCGATTCGACCTCGATCATGTCGCCGCTTATGCGCTCCAGGCGAATATCGCCCCGACTTATTCGCAGCTCGATGCGCCGCAGGCCTTCGACCGGAAAGCGATCGTGGAACCCGCTCACTTTAGCTATCCTCCTTCGTTAGGCCTGAGAGAAGTTCCAGCGCGCTCTCCGCCGAAAGCTGACCGCTGGCAACCTGCTGAAGAACCATGTCCCGCTTGCTCGGCGGCGGGGCCGGCGCGACCTGCTCCTGAACTTCAAGAGCCCGGATTATCTCTTCGAGCTTGTTTCGCACGGTCGGATATGAAATGCCAAGCGCCTTTTCCATCTCGGACAAGTTGCCGCGTCGTTGGACGAACAGGCGTAAGAATGTGCTCTGTTCATCGGTCAGGCGGCAGAAGTCGCACGTGCGAAATCGACCCTTGATCTCGACGTCGCAGTTAGTGCAGGCCAGCCCGGTGATACCAAGCGAACCGCCACAGCACGGACAGGCCTCCAAAAGCTTGCGCATCAACTACCTCTTACAAGCACCCTACGCCCAATACTAAGAAATGTCAATCTATTATTGAATATCTCTTAGTATTGGTTGTGAGGCGAGCGCGCCGCGTCGTTCGGCCGTCTTGAATCGGGCACAAACGCACGAGACCCCTACGGCGAGAATGCCGTAGGGGTCTCGGAAGGTGTTGGCGGGGTGTGTGTTAGAGCTGGCCTAGCTCGGTAATCACCCGCTCGTACGAATGCAAGAAATCCTTCTTGAGCGGCACGACAGGGATAGACATTGCCGCCATAATGGGAGCAAGGAACTTCTCACGGCCATAGTAGAAATCGGTCACCCCAGGCCAGGTGTTGAGCGCGGAGCTCGTTACCAAATCACTGCGGCGCAGCTCAAAGCTGCCGCCGTCGCCCATTGCGGCATAGCTTCCAAATGCCGCGAGCTCAGCCTCGGTGTATTCAACGACCGCTTCGAGGTATGGCTGCGGGATGACAACATAGCCTTGGTAGCTGCCGGCGAACTTTCCGTCAGGCGGCAGCGCCACCTCAGCCTGCTCGATAACGGAAAGATCGGTGTCGAGTGGCTCATCCGGCCAAAGCAACCCGGAATTCTGCGAATTCTCGTCCAAAGTAGAGTTACCTCCGAAAAAATGGCGCAACGGTCTGAGCGCATTACTTGCGCCATTTGTTATGGTAACCCCAGTTGACCCCATCCTGCAACTTAAGCTCCGGATACCGACGTTCCGGGTGCGATCCACGGCTTCCACGCCATTGGATATTCTGTATAAGGGAGATTGTTTCGGGAGGTGAGCAACACACGAGGACTGCCGACTAACCTGTTATTGCTGTGTCGAAATTCCAGGTAGAAGGAGCATGTCGGAGCTATGGGCAAGCAGCTAATTTACGATCAAGAAGCGCGTGAAACGCTCAAGCGCGGTATTAACACACTCGCTTCCGCGGTGAAGGTAACGCTCGGGCCAAGCGGCCGCAACGTCGCCTTGGATAAGAAGTTTGGCGCCCCGACCATTACTCATGACGGCGTGACGATCGCGAAGGATATTGAACTGGAAGACCCCCTCGAGAATATGGGCGCCCAGCTACTGAAGGAAGCGGCAAGCAAGACCAACGACGTAGCCGGAGATGGCACGACTACCGCGACGGTGCTGGCCCAGTCCATCGTGAACGAAGGCATCCGCGCGGTGGTAGCCGGCGCCAACCCGATAATCCTCAAGCAGGGAATCGCCCAGGGAACCGCGGCGGTACTTGATCGTATTCGGGAAATAAGCACGCCAATCTCCGGCCGGTCAAGCGTGGCGCAAATCGCGGCGATCTCCTCCGGCGACCAAACCATTGGCAACCTCATTGCCGAGGTAATCGACAAGGTCGGCAGCAATGGCGTGGTTACCGTGGAGGAGGCCCAGGGCATCGACACCGAGATCGACTATGTCGAAGGCATGAACATCGATCGCGGCTATATCTCCCCCCACTTCGTTACCGACCAGGAACGCCTCGAGGCGGTGGTCGAGCACCCTGCCATTCTGATTACCGACAAGAAGATCAGCAGCATGGCCGACATCCTGCCACTGCTCGAGAAACTTGCGTCCAGTGGCAGGCGCGAGCTCGTGATAATCGCCGAGGACGTGGATGGCGAAGCACTGTCGACCCTGGTGGTGAACAAGCTACGCGGCATCGTCAACTCGCTCGCCGTTAAGGCGCCAGGCTTTGGCGACCGCCGCAAGGACATGCTCCGCGATATCGCTATCCTTACGGGCGGGCAGTTGATCAGCGACGAGACCGGTCAGCGCCTCGATAACATTTCGCTGCAGGATCTTGGACGTGCCAGCCGCGTCGTGTCCCGCAAGGACGAGACCGTTATCGTGGGCGGCGAAGGATCGCCGTCTGAAATCAAAGCACGCGTCGAACAGATCAAGGCCCAAATCGCGGAGACGACCAGCGATTACGACCGCGAGAAGCTACAGGAGCGCATGGCCAAGCTCGCCGGCGGCGTCGGCGTCATTCGGGCCGGAGCCGGCAGCGAAGTCGAGCTCAAGGAAAAGAAGGCACGTGTCGAGGATGCGCTTGCCGCAGCACGCGCAGCACTTGAGGAGGGTGTTGTGCCCGGTGGCGGCGTTGCCCTGCTCAACGCGAGCGCGGCGCTGGACAACATTCGAGCGGAAGGCGATGCGGCGACTGGTGTGAATCTGCTTCGGCGGGCGCTCGAAGAGCCGGTGCGACAAATCGCCTATAACGGTGGCGAGGACGGTTCCGTAGTCGTGGACGCTATTCGAGCCCGCCAGGCGGAGACGAAGAACCTGAACTTTGGCTACAACGTCTTGACGAACAGTTACGAAGACCTGGTCGCATCCGGAGTGATCGATCCCGCTAAGGTCACCCGCGTCGCGCTGGAGAATGCATCCAGTATCGCCCAAATGATCCTGACGACGGAGACATTGATATCGGACAAGCCCAAGAAGGAAGACGAAGAAGCGTAACATCCTTTGACCGAATGGCCCAATTAGCCGTACCGCGGCTAATTGGGCCTTTTTGGCTTATTCACGCATCAAACTTGAGCTCGGCCGGGCATTTTTACCAGCCTGCCGGCCAAAGATCGTGAGCGTTAGTATTCCATTGCTATTGTGCCTGCTCCCGGCATGGTCAGTATAATAAGGCCATCGAACGTTCCCTTACCAGACGGAAGTGCCTTGAAAGCATCGACAGACCGAACTCGCGCGGCAAACATTCCAAGGATCATCCAGCTCAACGCGCTGCTTTGGCCGGAAACCTATGACCAGCCGTGGCTTACCTGGATGGACCTGGACCTCACCATGCCGCAATTCAAGCTGTTGTTGCTCATCGCATCCTGCCAGGGACTTCGAGTAGGCGACTTAGCGCAGCGGCTTGGCGTGACCCCGCCGACCGTGACGACGATCCTGGACAGGCTGGTTGAACACGGGTTGGTCCGGCGTGAAGACGATCCGGTCGATCGACGCTTGGTGATCGCCCGCCTGACGGCCGAAGGGATGCGCTTGCTACAGCGCCTCAACGTGCACGCTGGCACCGAAATCGCCGAGTGCATGGACGACCTGTCTCCCGAAGACCTACGCTGCTTGCAGGTAGGCATGGAAGCGTTACACCGCACATGGGAAAGCCGGCAGACCGCGCTCGCAAACGCATCGGATCCTGAAGCCTGCTGAGGATCTCCCAACCCCGTCCGCCCACGACGCGAATCCTGACTACCGTTGTGCTCGCCTGATCAGACGCGGGCCCCGCTCGCACAAAAATCGTGCGCCGCTCACCCCAGACTCTTAACCCGCCGTTCGAGGCATCCAAGGAACGTCCGCAACGCCGCAAAGGCGATTTGCCGTGCGCGCCAACACAAATAGAAGGTCGGAAAGCCTGTTCATGTATACGAGGACGTCGGGATTGACCGGCTCCTCGGCCGCGAGCGTCACTATCCTGCGCTCGGCTCGACGCGCTACTGTCCGCGCGAGGTGCAGATTCGCGGCAGCCTGAGAACCGCCGGGAAGGATGAAGGTCTGCAAGGGCTCAAGCAGCGCTTCATTGCGGTCGATCTCGGCTTCGAGTGCCCTTACCTGGTCGGGTCCCGCGACCGGAACGCGGGCTGCGAGCCTAGTACCGGCCTTATCCGGAGGTGTGGCCAGCTCCGCGCCGAGATCAAAGAGCTCCGATTGAAGGCGGATCAGCACTCCAGACAACTCAGCGCACTCCGGTCCCAAGCCGGCTATCGCCAAGCCGAGGCAGGCGCTAAGCTCGTCCAGGGTGCCGTACGCCTCAACTCGATGCACGTCTTTGCGAACGCGCGCGCCGCCGAACAACCCGGTGTCGCCCTGATCGCCGGCCTTGGTATAGATTTTCAACTCGTTACCCTCTGGCTTCGTATCGATCGAGATCTTAAGATAGCATCACCGCGCCGCGAATTTCGAAAACGAACCGAAACTGTAAGTTCGCGCGTACACATTCGTTGTAATTGATAGATGAACAAGCAATGTTCGCGCGTGTAGCCAGATTCTAGGATGGGGTTCGCTATGGTGTGGTGGAAATTTGTGCGGCTTGCCGCGACTGTGCTTCTCTGTAGCATCGCCGGTATCGTCGCATATTTAGACCGTACTCAAATACCACTCATGGCATCATCATTGCCGAGCGCGCCATTATCAGCCGTGGTCGCGGGGCCATCAGGGCAGGGTTTGCCGAACGACAGCTGGACGTCAACCAGCAACCTCATGTTCAGGGTTGCCATGGATGGCAGCTCGAGCGTACGCACTG
>JAQBPC010000625.1 GCA_028287725.1 Chloroflexota bacterium
CGCTAAACGGAGTGAGTATTGCCTGCGTGAAAACGATGGCGTCGGTCGCGCAGCCTGAGCTTGGACGGCACGCTGATACAGCGGCGCTCCAAGGCCTCGCGCCTCTGCCGCGTTAACCGCGCCTGCCCGAGCTGCCTGGAGCGACGCGATGAATATCGCTATAGTGCGCAGCACGGAAGGAACCGAGCGGCTACGCATCAACTGCTGGAACCTCTCACACGCGGCGCGCCACGTCGGATAAATACTGGGCGCAAATTGGCCCTCATAAGTATGTTGGTCATCTTAGCACGGTGTCAAACGAGCGTGGCACTACGGGCGATCGGTGAATTCGACACCACGATTGGAGCGACGCTTATATGGCCGTGGGTTACCTCCCGTGGGCTCGCGAGCACCGCTCACGGCCCCCCGGAAGTCATCCGCATCGATGGTCACGCACTTGCTGATCTGAGGATCGGACATGCGGGAAGCCAGGCGACCGCCAATTTCATCCAGAGAATTGTTCGTGGTGATCACGGTCGGCAGCCTAAAGATATAACGATGGTTAAAGAGCTGGTACAGCTTCTCCGCGGCCCACTGCGTGCTGATCTGCGTACCCAGGTCGTCCAATATCAGCAATGGAGCTTGCCGGACGCCCTCAAACAGGTCGTCGTAGCCAAGCTCGCTGCCGGGCGCATAAGCCGACCGAAGGTGGTCCAGCAGATCTGGAACCACCATGAATAGGGCCGGCTCAGTCGCGGCAAGGCGCTGGTTGCCAATCGCCGCCGCCAAATGAGTTTTACCGGTTCCATAGCCACCCATGATTACCAACCAACCATCGGGTGATTCGGCGAACTGTTGGGCCCGAGTAAAGGCATTGCGCTGCGGCGCTCCGACCATGAACGTGTCAAAGGTCATGCCGGCAAGTGCGCTCAAGTTCGACCGCTCAACCAGCGCGCGCATGCGCCGATCGGCAATTTCGCGCACCTTGCAGGAGCACGGGCTGATCGTACCGAACCGCGGGTCATCTATTGTGACATCTTGTCGAAGATAGCCGGCGTCCCCGCACAATCGGCAGGAGGGCTCGGCATCATGGCTCGACGAGATGGCCGTACCGGCCTCCGATGTATTTCTCCGAATCTCGAGCCGCTTCAGTATGTCGCCGATCGGTTCCACTGGACTTCCCTTCAGCCTCCCACCGCTTTAGTATGCCCAAAACATAGGCCCAGCTACGTTTGTTCTGCTCGACTGCGAAGCGCATGGCTTCAACAATCCACTCCGGCGGAAATGCGAGCTCCGCGTCGCGCAAGCCATCGGCGATGAGCGGGGTCAGGACGCCGATGTTCCGTTCATATAATGTAAAGATATTTGGCCGGTAAATGCGAACCACATCCACCGGACCAACGTCCGTCCCCACTGCTTCCGACGGATCTATTTCGTCACGCTGAAGTTGTCCAAGCGCTGCCCTGCTTGAGGGCGTATTTATAAGATACCAGCGCTGCACGGCATGCTCGCCATTACCCAGTGAAAGCATCAGTACCGTGCCACGCGTCACCGAGAGTTCCAGGCCCTCCCGCAGATAGTCTTCGGCTGCCCTTGGGCCCCTCCCCGGTTTCAAGGACCTCAATAGCATCTGATCGGTCTCGAGCTCGGTCAGGGAGACCGCCTTCGGCTGCCCACGCCGTCTTGCCAGAAGCCAAAACAGATGGAGCGTAACCTTGAGCTCGAGAAGCGAATCAATCTGCGGCAGCAAAACCGTGAAGAACGCGTCCGGCACCGGCACATTCGGCGCGCGCCCGGCATAGAAGCCGGAGAACCCGCTCATAAGGGTTGCGCCTCGAGATCCCGGAATCTCGTCTGAATCTTGTCAAAATAGAGCGAAAGCTGACCGGTCGGACCGTTACGATGCTTCGCAACGTACAAATCGGCTATGTGCTGCTTCTCAGTTTCCGCGTCATACATCTCTTCCCGGCAAAGGAAGATTACCACGTCCGCGTCCTGCTCGATGCTGCCACTTTCACGTAAGTCGGAGAGAAGCGGAACATGTGATGTGCGGGAATCGACGCCGCGTGAAACCTGTGACAGTGCCATCACCGGCACGTTGAGCTCGCGTGCCAGCACCTTGAGCGCGCGGGAGATGCCGCTGATCTCCTGAACCCGGTTCTCAGTCGCCCTACCGGACATGAGCTGCAGATAGTCGACGACGATCAAGTCCAGGCCCTGCTCGGCTTGCAGTCGTCGCGCCCGATTCCGCATTTCCGCCGGACTAACACCGGCCGAATCGTCGATGAAAATCTTCGCCTCGGACAGCACCGATGCGGCTTCGATCAAGCGCGTCCATTCATCTTCGTCGATATAGCCAGAGCGTAGTCGCCCGCTGTCGAGCCGTCCTTGCATGCACAGGAGCCGCTGGACCAGCTGTTCTTTCGACATTTCCAGGCTAAATAGCGCCACCCGCTGCTTGTAACGCACCGCGGCATTGTGGCACATACCCAGCGCTAAGGCTGTTTTCCCATGTGCCGGTCGAGCGCCAAGAATGATTAAGTCCGAGCGCTGCAAGCCTCCGAGAATCTTGTCGAGATCGATGAAGCCGGTCGGCGTGCCGACAATGGCGCCGCGGTGCTCGTGCACGTAGTCGAGGCGCTCCAAGATGCTGGCAAGCACGTCATGCACAGGCACGAAACCGGCAGTTCCACGTCGCTGAGACACGGAAAGGAGTGTTTCTTCAGATCGACTCAGCGCGTCTTCAACCTCGATGCCTTCGCGCTGGGCGATTCCCATGATCTGCGAGCCGGCTCCAATAAGGCGACGGAGAATAGCCAGGCGCTCGACGATTTTCGTGTAATGTTCGACGTGGATTGCAGTTGGCACCACGTCGACAAGGGAGAGAAGGTATCCTCTACCACCCGCCCTTTGCAGGAGGTCGCGTCGTTCGACTTCGTCCAGCACCGTGATCAGGTCGACCGGCCGGCTTTGCTCGTACAGGTCGACCATCACACGATAGATGACTGAGTGTGCGTCGTTGGCAAAGTCATCGGGCCGAAGCGTTCCGTTGACCTCGATGATCGCACTGCTATCCAGAAGCAGGCTGCCGATAACGGCTTGCTCTGCTTCTAGATTGCGAGGTAGATACTCGTCACCTGCCGTCTCCAATATCACGCGGAGGCTGCCTCCTCGAGCGTTACATTAAACGCACCCTTGACGTCGTGGCCAAGCTTCACCGGTACGCTGAAGGTACCAAGTGTCTTGAGCGCTTCCGGAAGGTCGATATCGCGCCGGTCGATGGTTATCCCCGCCGTCCGGGCCAACTCGTCCGCGATGTCCTTGGTCGTGATCGAGCCGTACAGTCGATTCTGCTCGCCAACACGAACCTGGAATGTGAGCGCGATGTCCGCAAGTTTTGCAGCGAGACCTTCGGCCTCAGTTCGCTGCTTCTGCTGCGCCTTGGCAATCTGGCTCCTGCGAGCCTCAAGCGACTTGAGCTCACTCGATGTCGCAAGAACGGCCATCTGCTGAGGCACCAAGAAGTTCCTCATGTAGCCGGGAGAGACGTCTTTAAGCTCTCCGGCCCTTCCGAGGTTATCGACGTCTTTGGTTAACACTACTTTTACCATGCTGGAGAACTCCTAACCAACATTCTCTGTTATTCTCTGCTGCCGGCAAACAGCCTTACCCACGGGTGGCGTTCACCAGCCACAACGCTCCAGTGTAGCAGGTGGTCGATTCTGTTCACGCATCAATCGGCGAAACGCGTGCTATACTCGGGCCAAACGCACATCAGCACGCGCAGCCGGCGCACTTTGCCGGCACTCGCCGGGATTGAGTAACTGCAATTTTCTAGAGTAAGTACGGCAGTAGTAAGAGGAGGCATCACCGTGTTCGGTCGTGGTCATGCGCAAGAGCTTACACCAGAAATGACGAAGGGCCCTGCCGGTCATGCGGCAACATCGGACCTTACCGGACAAGAGTTCTGGCTAATCAATGACGCAGGATTCCAGGTCCTGGGCCTCGTACTCGGTAACTGTGTGTATTCGATGGGCGCGATGCGAAACTGGCTCTCCAATTTCAAGGCGAACTTTAAAGGCGAGATTAAGGAAGTTACGCAACTTATGTATGACGCGCGCGAGCTTGCATTGCAGCGGATGCAGGCCGAGGCGGACGCCCTGGGCGCGGATACGGTCGTCGGCGTTGATATTAAAATCGAATACATGCACAACGGAGAGTGGATGGAAGTGACAGCTACGGGTACGGCCGTGCGACGAGTCGGACCACCGCAAAACCGCGCCCAGGTGACGATAAGCACCTGACCGCCGCACTACGTACTTCTAGTAGCTCTTAGGGGTCATGCGAACCCCGCAAACGGGGCCAAGCGAGCCGAGAAAACGTGTCACGGAAAATGACAACGTTTCCCGGCTCTTGTTGCATTGACCCCATATTGTTGACATGTTATGTTCGGTCGGCAAGCAGCGACGCGGATACTATGTCGACACAGAGCAGGACGATTTACGCAAAGCTTCCGGCCCGTTTCCGAGGGTCCACTTCAGTGCAGCACGCGTGATGGGCGTAGGCGCATGAAGACACATGCCCGCTTCGCTGAAAGACTCCGCCCTGACGGGCTTTGTTCTACTAATTACATAGCAAGCGAGCGTGTTCGCGCGCGATTCCTAGAAGGAGCAAGCATGCTGGCAACCCTACCGACCCTGCAGACGGCTGTGCCGGGTCCCCGCTCCCTGGCATTATGGGAGCGAGAACGAGCGATAATTGCTCCGGGCTTACAGAGCGTCACACAGTGGGCCCGTGTAAGTTTTAGCCACGGCCGCGGCGCGGTCTTGTGGGATGTCGACGGTAACGGGATTCTAGACTTCATGGCCGGCATCGGCGTGTGCAGCATTGGGCATGCGCACCCTGCCCACGTTGCTGCCATTGCTGAACAGGCCGGCAAGATTGCCGCGGGTTCCTTCACGTCGGCCCCACGAGTAGAGCTCCTCGAGGAACTACGGACAATACTTCCGCCACATCTTTCAAGGATCCAGCTCTATAGCGGAGGCGCCGAGGCAGTGGAGGCTGCGCTGCGATTGGCGCGCTGTGCCACCGGCAAGAGCACGGTTGTCAGCTTTTGGGGCGGCTACCACGGCAAGACCGAGGGCACGCGACCACTGTCGGAAGGGGAGCAATCTGGATATGGCCTGCCCGCCCCTGGTACTCACGCGGTACCCTACGCGAACCCATATCGATGCGTTTTCGGATGTGCGGATGATTGTGCGAAACGAAGCGCACAGTTTCTCAGGGAATCAATTGAGCACGGCACGAACCGCGAGATCGCCGCGATCATCGTCGAGCCGGTCCAAGGCCGCGGCGGGAACGTCATCCCGCCTCCTGGCTTCCTCAAGGAGATTCAGGCGGTAGCCCGCGACATTGGCGCACTACTGATCGTCGATGAGATGATCACCGGTTTCTACCGTACAGGACGCCCGTTTGCGTTTATGCACGAGGCCGGCGTCGAGCCCGACATCCTCATTATGGGTAAGGGTTTCGGCAATGGTTATCCAATCAGCGGCATCGCAACCCGTGACCACATCGCGCAGGCTGAGCCCTGGGGCAAGCCGAGCGGGAACAGCTCGAGCTATGGTGGCAATGCGTTAGCCTGTGCCGCGGCGCTCGCAACCTTGCGCGTGCTAAAGGCTGAGAACCTAGGTGCGCACGCGCAAGAGGTTGGCGCCTTCATGCTCGACCGGCTCACAGGGATAATGGCGGACTCCCCGATTGTCGGCGAGGTGCGCGGCAAAGGTTTGCTCCTCGGCATCGAGCTCGTTCGCGATCGCGGGACAAAGCAGGGCCTCTCGCGCGACGAGATGCGCGAAGTATTTACCGAGATCCTTGCGCAAGGTGTGCTGGTGATGCCAAGCGGATCCGCGCTCCGCATTAACCCTCCGTTGGTAGTTTCACGGGAAGAAGCTGCAGCGGGAATCGAGATCATTGGGCGAGTGCTTTTGCGGCATCGCCTGCAACCGAAGGGCGCTTAACCAGCAATGAATAGTACGAGACGCCGCGTAGGTGTCGTCGGCTTTGGCCGCATCGCCGAGCTGGCTCACATACCCGCCTGGTTATCTATTCCCTCAGTGGAAGTCGTGGCCCTGGCAGACGCTTGTCCTGTGCGACGCGCCGAGGCATTGTCAGCATTTCCAGGCGCGCGCATCTACGCGTCCTGTGATGAAATGCTCGCCGAGGAATCGCTCGACGTGCTGGATATCTGCACGCCGCCGAGCGATCACGCTCCGAGCATCGTGGCCGGCTGTACTGCAGGCGTTCCACGGATCGTGTGCGAGAAGCCGCTTACGTCGAGCCAGCATGAATACCGTGCGATTGCCGCAGCACAGGCGGATTCTGGTAGCCAGGTGTATACGATCAATAGTTGGTTCCAGAGCGACTTACACCGCATGGTCCGCGAGGCGCTGTCTGAAGATGCGATTGGTTCCGTCCGGCACGTCCGATTGCGCACACTTCGGCCGGACTGCGCGCTTGGCGTACCAAGCTGGCTGCCGCGCTGGCGGACCGACCCGCGGTACGCCGGCGGAGGCATTGTACTGGATCACGGATGGCATCAACTCTATCTGATGGCGAACTGGATAGGAGCATACCCGTATAGTGTGTCTGCGCATCTGGACACGGCACTGGCCAAGCATGCGCCGGTGGAGGACGTGGCGACGATCGACTTGAAGTTCCCCAACGCGACAGGCCGCATCGAATTGTCATGGGCGGCGCCATCCAGAACGAACGACGGAGAAATTATCGGCGAGCACGGCACCATCCGTATAGAGGATCATGGGTTGATCATTCGCACGGCTCGCGGCGAGCAGTCACGCCCATATGGTGAGCGGCTGTCAGATTCCTCATACCATCCAGAGTGGTTTGTGGCGCTCTTTAGCCAAATCCTCAACGATCAGAGCAAGGCTGAAGGCAGGCGAAACCTACAAGAAGCCGAAATGCTCCTGACCACGCTGTTTCAAGTCTATGGTCACAGGCCAGAGCATATCCAGCGGACCGCGGAAGCCGCGCTGGCATAAACCGAGCAAATGCTCG
>JAQBPC010000637.1 GCA_028287725.1 Chloroflexota bacterium
GTGCGCCAGAGCTTCCTCTCCCGTTGGGGCCGTGCCCGCGTAAAACCGTTCGAGATTATGACCGCCGGCGCGGTGACCGGATGGAATGGCTGGGATGTCAAGCCCGCATCTACCCTGGAGCTGGAGATGAGCATTGCCGCCGTGCAGTGTGGCAGCATGACGGTAGGTCTGGCGCCCTACCCCTCCGGCGCTCTTGAGGCGGGATGGTTCGATGCGTATAGCCCCGCCTTCCGTCGGATCGAGCAGCTGGAGCCCCTAGTGCGGGGGGCGATCGGCATCCACGACGTTGGTCTGGTGCTGGCGACGAAGCCGGCGAGCGCACCTGCCGCCTGGTCGCCGATGTATCAGGCCGCGGAGGCGGTGCACGAGCTGCTACTCCAGGAGCACCTGCTCCACGGGGTAGTGCCGGAGATCGCGGGGCTTGAGGGATACCGTCTTGTGGTGCTGGCGAACCAGCAGGCACTCAGTCAGGCAGAGGCCGCGCTGGTGCGCGAGTACGTGGCGGCGGGCGGCCACGTGCTGATTACCGGCGAGACTGGGATGCTTGACGAGACCGGCAGGCAGCGAGACGATTTTGTCCTGGCCGACGTGATGGGTGTCCACTACCAACGCCGCGCCCGCCTGCACCGCGCCTACGTACGGCTGGCCGATCCGACCCTGGCCCAGGGGATACCAGACATGCCGCTGGCGTGGGATGAGTCACCGGTCGAGGTAGAGCTTGACGGCGGGCAGTTACTCGCCACGTACTCACCGGGTGAAGCGGAAGTGACAGACGCTACCACCGTCCTATGGGGCTACCCTGCGCCGGCGCCCGCGCCCGCAATGCCCCTAGCGGTGGCACACCAATTCGGTCAGGGCCAGTGTCTCTACCTGGCGATCGACCTGGCGACCCAGGGATTCGGATCGCTCTGGCTCCGCATGCTGGGCCGCAACATTCTGCGCATGCTGCTCCCCGACCCAACCATCGCCGTCGAGGCCCCTCCCTCGGTGGAGGTGGTCCTGAACCGCCAAGGAAACCGCTATGTCCTACACCTGCTGAATCACGCGGCAGGCGCGGCCGATTCCACCCCATATGCATTTGACGTGCACGGGATCAGGGTCCACTTGCATCCCAGGCTGGGCGATCTGTCCTCGGCAACCGTGGTGGGCGAGGATCTTGCGTTCCCGATACGGCATGAGGCGGACGGTGCCGCCCTCTCCGTCCCGCCGCTGCGGACACAAATGGCGCTGGTCCTGGTGTAACAAGGAGGCCCATGATGGGAAGGCTAGACGGCAAGGTGGCGCTCATCACCGGCGCTGGCAAAGGGATCGGCGAGGGCTGCGCGCGTGTGTTCGCAGCCGAGGGTGCCGTTGTGGTGATCGCCGACATCGATGCGGAAAACGGGGCAAGAGTCGCCGCGGCGATCGGGGAGGGTGGCGGCAGGGCGATCTACCAACACACCGATGTGACCCGGGCGGCGTCGATCCGTGAAGCGATCGAAACGACCGTGACTCGCGAGGGCCATCTCGATATCCTCCTGAACAACGCAGGCACCCACATACCGAAGGGGGCAGAGGCCCTGAGCGAAGACGAGTGGGACTTCCTGCTCACCCTCAATCTGAAGAGCGCCTTCCTCACCACCAAGTATGCGCTCCCGGCGCTCAGGGCGAGCCGCGGGGTGATTATCAATATGAGCTCGCTGGTGGGATTGGTGGGGCAGGCAAACTCCGTAGCCTACTGCGCCTCAAAGGGCGGCCTGATCGCCATGACCAAGGCGCTGGCGCTGGATCATGCTGGCGACGGCATTCGGGTGAATTGTATCCTCCCGGCCGGGGTGCGCACCCCGCTCCTGCAGCACTGGCTTGATCAGCAGCCCGACCCGGCCGCGACCCAGCGGGAGGTGGATGGCTGGCATCCGCTGGGCTGGACGGCTAGCCCGGAGGAGATTGGCCGTGCGGCGCTATTCCTCGCCAGCGCGGATGCGTCGTTTGTCACCGGTGTGGCCTTGCCCGTCGATGGTGGAACCTCGCTGGGCTATTGATCGAGTGGCGCCGATCGAGCGGTGTACGAGCATCGGCTCCTATAGCGCTGCAGGCCCTGTGCTCTACAGCCACGCGACTTGCCACCCAACGCCTATCGGCTTGGAGTGATAGCAGAAGCAGGAGGATATAATGCAGGAATTTGTGCTGACCATCAATCTGGTAGACGATGAGACAAAGATCGCGCAGTACAAGGCCTATCACCGTGATGTCTGGCCGGAGGTCCGGGCCTGTTTGCAGGATGTGGGCATCCTGCAGATGGATATCTATGCGCTGGGGCGGCGGTTGGTAATGCTCGTGCGGGCCGAGGCTGGGTTCGATCTTGCGCGCGACTTCGGCCGACTGCCGAGCTTGCACCCACGTTACCGGGAGTGGCAAGAGCTCATGGACGCCTTCCAAGAGAAGTTGCCGGAAGCAAAGCCCGGCGAGCATTGGTCAAGCATGGATCATATCTTTCACTTGCCGTAGCGTATATATCCTCGGATGAGAACCTGGGGTTGGTGCTGCCGACGCGTCACACGCACTGGCGGAGCTATGCACGATGATGTGCCGACATAGTGCTGACCATGATCCACGCGTGCATGGCGCAAGAACGGATCAGTGGTATGGCGTAGTGGTAAGGATGAGCGGAGAGGGGCAAACGCTCGTTAATGGTGCGAGCGGCTTTATGGGCAACTACATGTGACTCTAATTGGCGTTGCCAGCGGCAGTCTGCTGGTATGGGATACTTCGCGCCAATGGTTTTTCGGGCGAAGACTACTCGCTTCAACGAAGCAGCGCATTCTCATTACTAATGATCGAGACTTTTGCCAACTCATCTATCGGTGCGGGCTTAGCCACGCTCGCGTCCGAACATCTCACCACGAAAGCCGCGTGCCTGGAGCACGTCCTCACGACCTATCCGGACTCGTTGGGACAGTTTCTGGTGATCTCGCCACAGGGGATCAGGATCCGCCGAACCATTCGCCCGCCTCAAGAAGTGCGAAGCATGTCGGACGAGCGTGTATTGCACACACTGCGCGCTTATACCCCGAATAGTGGCGCTGCTTCTTCTTGCGCACCGCACGCTTCAGGACATCGCCGACTCTGAACGCGGCTATGCGCATTGCCGGGACCTGAATCGTCTTCGCATCGTTGATGCTGCGGATTCAACCTTCGGGTCGCTGCCTCGTATAGAACGTGTCAAATCCAGGAAACTGGACCTCTTGACCATGGCTGAGGGCGTCTTGCACCGCCGCGCCGCTCCCTTGCTGCTGGAAGCGGCAATGTCTCACAAACGGCCGCTTCTGAGATAAGACCTTCGGCCCGGAACTGTTGCGCATCGCCCGCACGGGCCTATGTCTAAAAAACACGTCCCAAAAGCAACGTTTCGTAGCCTGACCTTACTCATGGGTTATAAGACGAGCCACGCATGCTTATAGGTTACGTGCGCATTTCCAACCAGGACCAAACCCTGGCACTGCAGCGGGATGCTCTGCACGCCAGCGGCTGCAGCAAGATCTGCACCGATACCGTGAGCGGCGGATCGGCCGGGTCTCGCCGGGCCTGGCTCATGTGCGCGCCGGTGACACGCTTGCAGTCTGGCGCCTGGGTCGCTCGCTCAAGCATTTGATCGAGGTGGCCGCCGATCAAGCGCACCGCCAGATCGGGTTTCGCAGCCTGACCGAGAGCATCGATACCATCACGCCCGGCGGCAAACGCATCTTCCATGGCTTCGGTGCACGCGCCAAGTTTCGAACGCACGCTCATATGCGAACGCACGCAAGCGGGGCTTGCGGCCGCGCGGAGAGCCAGTACCAGCCAAGGGTCTCGCCCGGCGTGGCAAGCTCGCGGTCGTACCAATAGCCGGCGTAGAGCAGCGGCTGCGGGACGGCCTCCAAGCTGATACTGGGCACGCCCCAGACATCGTAGCTGTAGCGGTCAACGACATTTCCGGTAGCCTCGGTAAGGGCCACCACGTTGCCGCGCCCATCGACGATGTAGAAATACTTGCAGGTGGCGCTGTTGACGCCGCCACACGTCACGGCGCTCGCGTACTGGCGAATGAGCTCGTAGGGGGTGCTGCTGCCAAGATAG
>JAQBPC010000661.1 GCA_028287725.1 Chloroflexota bacterium
GCGTGTGTCATGAGATGGAACATGCCGGAGGCATAGGCGCCGATGCCAACTGCCAAGAACATGTAACCAATCTGGCTCATGGTTGAATAGGCCAGCACGCGCTTGATGTCGTTCTGCACGAGCGCGATAGTCGCGGCTACCAATGCGGTTACCGCGCCGATACCCGCCACAATGCCCGCCGCTACTGGTGACATATCATAAAGGACATGGCACCTGGCGATGAGATACACGCCGGCTGTAACCATAGTCGCCGCATGGATTAGGGCGCTGACCGGCGTAGGGCCCTCCATCGCGTCCGGAAGCCAGGTATGTAACGGTATCTGGGCTGATTTGGCGATCGCGCCAACAAGAAGCAAGAGTGCTATCGCGGTGGTGACATGATCGCCGCTGTGCAAGGCAGAAACCTTGGCGAACACACCCGTGTACGTAAGCGTTCCAAACTGGCGAATCATCAGGAAGATTGCGAGCATGATGCCGACGTCGCCGATCACATTCATGATCAGCGCCTTGCGTGCGGCCAGCATGGCTGCGGTCTGCGAGTACCAGAAGCCGATGAGCAAATAGGAGGAGAGTCCGACGAGTCCCCAGCCGACCAGCAAGAAGAGGAAGTTGTTGGCTACGACGAGAAGGATCATCGAGAATATGAAGAGATTCATATACGCGAAGAAGCGCGAAAAGTCCTTGTCGTCGTGCATATAGCCGACAGAATAGACGTGAATTAGGAAGCCCACACCCGTCACTATGAGCAGCATAACGGCGCTCAACGGGTCAATCAGCATGCCAAAGTCAATCTTGAGTGAACCGGACGTCACCCAGGTGAAATAGTTGATGTCGCCTTTGGAGACCATCTGCTGAGGTGTATAGCTGAGGAGTTGCAAATACGCAATCAGCGACACCACAAAGGCCAGGCCAATCGAGCCACATCCTACAAGCGCTACGCCAGTCTTTGTGAGACGGCGCCCCACCCCGCCGTTGACGGCGAAACCCAAAAGGGGCAGGGCAAGCAGCAGCCAAGCGTACCCGTGCATACTATCCCTTCATCGAATTGACGGTGTCTACATTGATATCGTCGCGCGTGCGGAAGATTGACACGATGATCGCCAGTCCAATGACGACCTCGGCAGCTGCCACCGTCATTACGAAGAAGACGAAAATCTGACCATCCATCGAATGGAGGTGCCGCGATAAGGCAACAAGCGTCAGATTCACGGCATTGAGCATCATCTCAATTGACATGAAAATGACCAACGGGTCTCGACGAATCAAGACGCCAAGCGCGCCGAGCGTAAATAAAATCGCGCCCACTACCAGAAACGACGATGTCGATACCAAGGCCGTTGACCCCCCACTACCCAGGTCGAACCTACGCACTCGTTCTCATTCAGCACGAATGCCGGAACAGTCGCCCCTGTTAGCTGAACTTTCTTTTGGCTAAGACCACAGCGCCAAGCATCGCAAGAAGCAACAAGAACGATGTGATCTCAAATGGGAACAAATAGATGCTGAACAACTGATCGCCAATGGTGCTCACACATCCGAGCCCGCCACCCGTGTGATTAGCATTCGGTATAGGGCACGATCCATCCACAACCTGACCGGCCTTATTTACCACACCGTGCAAGGGGTTCTGCGCCAAAACCACCGCAAGTACCGCCGCGATTACGGCAGCGAGAATTACCGCCGGGATGCGGAACCGAGACAGCGGGTCGTCACCAGGCTCTTCTCGCCCTGGCGACAGCAACGTGAGCACGAAGAGAAACAGCACCATAATTGCGCCGGCGTAGACGATAATCTGCACCGCCGCAAGGAACTGCGCATTCAACAAAATGTAGTACACCGCGAGACAGAAGAAGTTGGCCACGAGGAATAGAGCGCTGTAAATCGGGTTGCGTTGAAGAATAACGTTCAACCCGGACAGTACTGCGACTACCGACGTAATCCAAAATGCTACAGTCACCGGACCGAACCCGCCTGACGCTCCATCGCTGCCAGCTTCTCCTTCACCACATGGGGATCGGGTACCAACATCATTTCCTTGGTGTAAATCATGTGTGGAATGTCGTAATCTGCCAGCTCGTAATCGTGCTTGAGTACGATTGCACCGGTAGGGCAAGCTTCCTCGCAGAGTCCGCAGAAGATACACCGTGACATATTGATCTCGTAGCGCTTGGCGTAGCGCTCACCAGGTGACACGCGATTCGTGTCGGTGTTCTCTGCCGCTTCGACAAGGATGCAATCCGCTGGGCAAGCGCCGGCACATAGCTCACAGCCGATACACTTTTCGAGCCCGTTGTCATAGCGTTCCAGCACATGACGGCCGCGGTATCGGGGCTTCACCCCCTCGCGCTCTTCCGGCCACTGCACGGTCGTCTTCTTCTTGAACATCGTAGCAAAGGTCAGCGACATACCTTTGACTATCGCAGTTGCGCCTTCGATAAATGCGTTTCCAGCCACGTTTGACTCCTCGACACTGCCTGCCCCTCATACAGGGCAAGCAATTTTGCTAGGCTGTGAGCGCCACAACGGCCCCGGTTGCAACGATGTTCAAGAGCGCGAGGGGTAGCAACCACCGCCACCCCAAGGTCATCAGCCGATCGTATCGGACACGCGGCAGCGTTGCACGAATCCAGATAAACATAAACAGCAGAATGACGACCTTGATAGTAAACCAGATAAGCCCGGAAAGCCAGGGCGTGACGATTGTGAATGGCCCAACTGGACCGCCAAGGAACAACGTCGCCGCGAAGGCGCTAACCGTGATCATGTTGATGTACTCGGCCATGAAAAACATGGCAAAGCGGAAGCTGCTGTACTCGATGTGATAGCCTGCTACCAATTCCTGTTCCGCCTCGGCAAGGTCGAAGGGTGCGCGGTTGACTTCGGCTATCGCGGCTATACAGTACAGCACGAAGCCGAGAGGCTGCCACAAAATATTTGGAACATGGGCAGCCTGGAAGTTCACTATGTCCGTGAGATTAAGCGAGCCGGTGATGATGATGACGCCAATGACCGCCATGCCCAGCGCAAGCTCATACGAAATGACCTGAGCCGACGACCGGATTCCACCCAGCAATGAATACTTATTGTTTGAGGCCCAGCCTCCCAGCACGATGCCATAGACGCCGAGAGACGTCGCCGCGAACACGTACAGCACGCCGATATT
>JAQBPC010000685.1 GCA_028287725.1 Chloroflexota bacterium
TCCCCAACCTGGACTTTCTCGTCGTCGCCTTGCACCAGGCCAATGTTGATGTTCCTGCGGACGCCGCTGACCTCCACCTTGGCTAATTGCAGATATTCATCGATGATTTCCACGATCTGGCCCGGTATCGCTAGACACATGGGCTGTCTACCCCCGATCCTCGCCGCCTAACCTCTTGATCCGCCAACACTGCCTGGCCAAGGGATAACCCGCCGTCATTTGTCGGCACCCGCCGGTGCCGGTAAACGGTGAATCCGTGGTCTGTAAGTTCCTCGGTCACTTGCCCCAGCAGGAGCAGATTCTGGAAGGTTCCGCCGGAGAGTGCTACTGCCGACGGTCCCCGTTGCTCGCGGATGTGCGTGCAGCACGTGACCACGACCGACGACAGTGTCCGATGGAAGGCGGCGGCTATCTCCGCCGTCCGCCGTCGTGCCAGCAGATCCTCAACCACGCCGGCTATGATCCCGCCGGTCTCTACCACCCAGGTGTCGCCATCCAAGCGCAGACGGAATGGATACGCGCGCTGGGGCGAAGGAGCACGTCGTACCGTACGGTCGGAGGTCAACCCGCTGTCCGGCAAGGCCCCCGGCGTATCTTCAAGTGCGGCGATCTCAAGCTCGATGGCGGCCTGGCCCTCATACGTAGCCAGCTGTGAGCCAGGAACGCCAAGCAGCGCCGCCACGGCGTCGAACAGTCGGCCCGCGCTGGAAGTCAGCGGGGTGTTGAGACGATGCTCCAGAAGCCGCGCGATCAACCGCACGTTACGCTCACCTGCCTGGCGCACGACTGGAAGTGGAAGCTTGACCACCTCCTCCTCGCCATACAGGGCGATCAGCTGGGCAATTGCCATGCGCCAGGGTTGGCGAATGGCCGTCTCGCCGCCGGGGAGCGGGGCGTAGGCCAGATGCGCCCGCCGCCTGAACCCCTCCTGAATGCTGCCCTCGAGGAACTCCCCGCCCCACAGGGTTCCGTCGGCGCCATAGCCCGTTCCATCGAAGGCCACGCCGATCACTGGCTCGTCAATCGGTCGCTCGTTGTCCGCCAGGCAGCTTGCGATGTGCGCGTGGTGATGCTGCACGCCGACCGCCGGAAGGCCATCCTCCTCCAGCTCGCGCGCGTACTTGGTCGAGAGGTACTCGGGGTGCAGGTCGAATGCTACAAGCCGCGGCTGCACGTCGAAGAGCTTGCTGTAGTGAGCAACGCCCTCACGGAAGGAGCGCAGGGTCTCGTAGTTCTCAAGGTCCCCGATGTGGTGACTGATAAAGGCGTGACCTTCTCTTGCCAGGCAGAAGGTGTTCTTGAGCTCGCCACCGCAGGCCAGAATATGCCGGCTGAAGGAATCGGCCACTGCAAGTGGCGCCGGGGCATGACCCCTTGAGCGCCTGACCTGATAGAGAGCGCCGTTGGCGACCAGCATCACGCTATCGTCGCAGCGTGTGTGGATGGGCCGGTTATGCACGAGGTAGTAGTCCGCGATGCCGGCTAGGTGCGCCAGCGCTTCCTCATCCCGATAAGCGATTGGCTCGTCCGAACGGTTGCCGCTGGTCATCACCAGAGGGATCCCGACCTCCCGCAATAACAGGTGGTGTAGAGGAGTGTAGGCCAGCATCACGCCGAGTGTCCTCTGTCGAGGCGCTATCTCATCCGCTACCCGGGCCTCCGGCAATCGCTCGAGCAGCACGATCGGCCTGCCCGGCGACGTGAGCAGCGCCGCTTCCTCCGAACGCACCCGGCACAGCGTGCGTACCTGCTCAAGGTCGCGCGCCATCAGCGCAAAGGGTTTGTCCTGCCGCGCTTTGCGTTCACGCAGGTTACGCACGGCCTGCTGGTCGAAGGGATCACAGGCCAGATGGTAGCCGCCCAGCCCTTTGATTGCCACGATGGCCGACTCGCGCAGCGAGCGGGCAGTGCGGGTCACGACCTCCTGCGGCGGGACATACATATCGCGTCCCCGCCCATCCAGCAGGCGCACCTGTGGTCCGCAGACTGGGCAGGCGTTGGGCTGGGCGTGGAACCTGCGGTTTGCCGGGTCGTCGTATTCACGCCGGCAGGCAGGGCACATGACGAAGCCCGCCATGGTGGTCATGGCCCGGTCGTAGGGAATGGAGCAGGTGATAGTGAAGCGCGGCCCGCAGTTCGTGCAATTAATGAATGGATACTGATACCGCCGATCCGAAGGGTCAAACAGCTCGTCAAGGCATTCCGCGCAGGTGGCGACATCCGGGGAGATCAGGGCTCGTCGTTGAGCGCCTTCCTGGCTCTCCGCGATGCGAAACTCTCGCTCGCCTTGCTGGGCGCGGAACTTCCAGGCTATGGCCTCGACCACGGCCAGCGGTGGCGCCTCCTCCTGAATTCCCCGCAGGAAGCGGTCCAACAGGTCTGGTGCGCCCTCGACCTCGATGTACACCCCCGAGGCATCGTTGCGCACCAGTCCAGCCAGCTCATACCGCTGTGCCAGTGCGTAGATAAAGGGGCGGAATCCAACGCCCTGCACAATACCCCGCACTGTAATTTCACGCCGCTCCCGCAGAGAGGCTTGCATCATCGTGTCCAGCCATTCGCGTGAAGCATCTCGATCGACCGATCATGTTGCTCTATAGAGAAGCCGTTGCATCGAGCAGGCTCTGCAATTCGTCTGATCTCTATGCTGTCGATTGCGTCGCCTCCCTCGTGATCTTTCGGCGCAGGGACGCTGCGACGTCCAATGAGCTACCAAGGGTCGATCCATATACCAGGTGTGCAAGTATCATGGTCTGCTGCCGGCCAGGCTGGTCGCGTTCCGGCGGGGGTAGGACGCCCAACGCGGGTATCCAGCCCTTGTAGCTGACGGCCCACACCAAGCTGCCGAAGATAATTCCAGCCGGAGCGGCATCAATTGATGGGTGCAAGCGGCGATACGCCAGGCCGAAGAACGCACCCATAGCGGCCCCGAATCCGAAATGCAGCACCACCGCCAGCGCGTCCTGCGTCTCCCTCGTGCGGTCCACGCCAATCCTGTCGAGCCCCTTCTCGACCAGTTTCTCTGGTGGTTGGCGGCCCATGATCCCAGTCTTGCGTGCAGCCATCATGACCGCGCTCATTGCCGCGGTACCTATTACGCCACCAATCCCGCCGTCGATAAGCGCACTGACGTCTTGCTGCACCGCTCCTCCTTGATAGTTGGTCATCTCTACCTCGCCCGATCCTGTTGGCGGTATTCGGGCGGCGCGCGACTGCTTTTGGCCGGGCGAGGGCTTCGTGTGCATGACGCTACATGGACCGTATCTTGAGATATCGCTGAATGTCCGGTAGCGCGGCGACAGTGAAACCTGCTGTAATCAGGAGCAGCACCAAGAAGATCAATTGTCCAGGTCGCATAGCAGTTCACCTTCTCTCAAAAGACTATGGCAGAGAGCTTGCGCGTTCCCGTGCGGGAGAATTCGCAATCTTCTCCAACAGCGACTCCACCATCCGTATCGCCTC
>JAQBPC010000019.1 GCA_028287725.1 Chloroflexota bacterium
ACAGCGCTTGCGCCCGATCGCGCGCGAGCCCGGCCAGCGTGTGCCGCTGCGCGATGTTCTCTAAAAGGTCGCCTATCCGGTCGCAGAGTGCGGACGGGTCCCGTGGATCAAAGTAGACCGCCGCATCCTCCCAGAGGGCGCGGTACGCAGGAATGTCGCTCAGTACCAGACAACAACCCGAGTACGCGGCTTCAGTCACTGCAAGCCCATTTGGATCATAAAAGGCCGGGGACACGAATAGACGCGCGCTTCCCAGTAGCTGCCTCAGCTCGACGTCAGGAATAACACCGGTGAACCGGATAGGGTTATCAGCCAGTGGTTTACCTGTTTTGCCTGGAGGCGCGGTTGGTCCAACGGCAACAAAGGATCGATCGCTTAGTTTGGAGGCTGCCACTTGATAGCATTCGAGATTGGCAGCGGGATCCCAGAGTCGCCCGGCCATCACGACGCCTATTGTTCGGACGGACGCCATGCCCCCGCGGTGCTCGGCAATTCCATTGGGAATAATGCGAACCACACCGTGGTAATCGAGCCAACGGCTGAGCGAATCGGCCATGAAGGTGGTCGGTGCAACGACGCTTGACGCGGCTGCGAGACCCTTTTTCACCAGACTTAAATAGGAGCTGTCCACCAGCGGTGGCGTCTCACCTTCGAGCGCCACTCGCCGGCTGCATAGGTCGTTATGTGCCACCACCAGGACCGGCATCCCGTTGTTTCCGACTTCGCCAAGGTGATATTCGTTGGCGTGTAGAACGTGAGTCCGCCATCGGAGCGCTAGATCAAGCAGCACTTGACGAGCCGTGGCATACTGCTCGACCGGGGCCACGTCCTGCTCCAAGGGAAAATCCTGGTGCTCCAGCTCGATACTACCTCCGCCTGTGCGCAGACCCACTCGGACCATTGAAAGTTGATCCGCTGAAGGCTTGCCGCCAAGTGAGACCAGCAGGGTTTCGACGCCGTGGGTCGTTGCCAGATCGTCCGCAAGTGTGCTGGTGTAGTGCCACATTTCGGTGTCGGCACTGGTCGTGATTAATACTCGCATGGCAATCCATCGACCCGCTGCGCGGCAGGCACGCAACGGTGCCCCATGGGTGGAGCTAGAGCGTAGTTAGTACTGTGCGGTAGCCGCGCCCCTACATAAGCACGATTTATAGGCCCGCGGTCACGGTCAGTTTGGGTACAATCTCGCCGCTGCCTAGATGGCCTTAGCGTCTTCGACTGGTTCAATGTGGTCCGGGACGAGGTATAGGTCCTGCTCAATATTTCCAAGGAATGGTTGTGGCTGGTATCCACGTCCAATGCCAAAATATTGGAAGCCGGCATTTCGCACAACCTCAGGCTCATAGAGGTTTCGGCCGTCAAAGAAAATATGCGTGCGCATGGCTGCATAGAGTCTGCGGAGGTCCAGGGCGCGAAACTCACGCCACTCGGTGACCAAGATTAGCGCATCAGCATCAATCGCGACATCATACGCGTCGGAGCAATACCGCACATTCGAAACAAGCTCTCGCGAATTCGCTTCAGCTTGTGGGTCATACGCTGCTATCGTAGCGTTCTCAGCCTGGAGTTGCTTAATAAGGTCCACGGACGGCGCTTCACGCATGTCATCGGTGTTGGGTTTGAACGCCAGGCCAAGCAGGCCTATGTGCTTCCCGTCCAACGAGCCAAGCGCTTCGCGGACCCTCGTTACTACATGCAAGCGTTGGTCATAGTTGATGTCCAGAACAGCACGGAGTAGCTGGGGATGACAGCCGCTGAATGCCGCCATGTGCGCCAGCGCCTTAACATCCTTTGGAAAGCAGCTTCCACCGAAGCCAAGGCCCGCATCAAGGAATGCGCCTCCGATGCGTTTGTCGTAACCCATGCCTGCGGCAACTTCCTTGACGTCCGCGCCGAGTCTCTCACAAATGCGGGCAATCTCATTGATGAATGAGATGCTGGTGGCAAGAAATGCGTTCGACGCATATTTGATCATTTCGGCTGTCCGCAGGTCAGTGATCATGACCCGGCAACGCAAGGTGAGATACAGTTGAGCAACGGTCTCCGCTGCATGTTTATCGGTGGATCCCAGCACAACTCGGTCGGGTTGCATAAAGTCGAGGAGCGCGCTTCCCTCGCGAAGAAACTCTGGATTGGAGACGACGGCGAACGTGACGTCGGGTGCCCGATATGTATCAACGATAGCGGCGACCCAGTCACCCGCACCGATTGGCACTGTGCTCTTGTTGATGATGATTGTGTGCCCCGAAAGTGAGCGAGCTATGCGCTGTGCGCACGCGCGCACCGCGCGAAGATCGGCGCGGTCCGATCCGGCATGAGTCGGCGTGCTCACCGCAATGAAGATGAACTCAGCTTCGGCTAATGCGGTGTCATACGCTTCAGTATCGACTTCGGCGACGAACCGCAGCCTACCTGCAGCCTGGTTGTGCAGCACCATCTCTGCCAGACCTGGCTCATATATGGGCATCTCACCCCTGCGCAGGTTGGCAATTTTGCCGGCGTCGATGTCGAGGCACGTTACATCATTGCCAAGGTCCGCAAAACACGTGCCGGTCGTAAGCCCAACATAGCCGGTGCCGACAACACAGATTCGTCGCATAGCCGTTCCGTTCTCCTCAATCATTTGCACACCGCGCCCAGTACATTCGTATCGTTCGGTCCGCAAACTTACCAAACTCCGAACTGCGCGCCGTATGCGCCATCAGCGATACTAGCAGGATTCCAATCGTGCGACAAACGTTACTGGACGTGAAACCCTTTGGGAGCCTGGGATTCGGCTAACTTGTCGTTCACCATGACAGACTCCACGTGCGCCGAAGGAGGCCCTCTTCGCACAGCGATCAACAACTGATCCACTGCCCGTTCGTCTCCTTCCGCCTCAAACTCAAGTTGACGTCCATGACTAAGATTTCTAACCCACCCAGATAGGCCAAGTTCGCTTGCGCGCAGTTGAACGAAAGCGCGGAACCCGACATTCTGGACACGACCTGTGACTACTACGTGTATGCGCCTAGCCATCGATACTTCCATTACGTGCCAATACCGGGCTGTTGGAGCGCACGGTAGTACCGCGGCGCTTCGCCCGCTGCACCTCCGCGACCAGAGCGTCGCTAGGTTGATACCGCGAATGAAATTCGTCGCGGAAGGCCTGAAACCGTTTACCCAAAATGCTTTCTCTAATGTCGGTCATAAGTGTCGTCATGAACCAAAGATTGTGCATTGTGGCAAGCCGGTAGACAAGCAGCTCCTCACAACGAAAGAGATGGTGCAAGTACGCGACCGAGAATTGCTTACAAGTTGGGCACATGCAGTCTGGATCTGCAGGAGCGTCTTGCACCGCGTGCTTAGCGTTGCGTAGATTGACGCGTCCAGATCGCGTCAGTAACGTACCGTTCCGGGCAATGCGTGTTGGTAGCACGACATCAAACATATCGACGCCCCGTGCGACACCTTCCACAAGATCCTCCGGTGCACCGACACCCATTAAGTACCGCGGCTTGTGTGATGGAAGCTCGGGTTCGATTGCCTCTAACATGGCGTGCATCTGATCCTTCGGCTC
>JAQBPC010000038.1 GCA_028287725.1 Chloroflexota bacterium
TATCGCGTCTCGCGGATTAGGCGCCAGTCAAGTCGACGGTCGGAGTTTGTCAGCGAGAACTGATCTTGTGCCACTGGATCGCGAACCGTCCAGTCCCTAGCTGAATTTGGCCCGTGATATCGCCTGACGTGGCCCTCGTTCCCGAGAATCGACCTATAACGGTCGCGCCGGCCGGGGAGAGCAAGTCAAAGAGCAGGACCTTGGCTTTGGTCAGGTGGAAGTTGTATAGGGTCGCGGTCCATGTCGACTGCCGGCCCTGGGCATCGTAACCATAGAACTGGCCGACTCCGGCCAAGAAGCCACGATTATTCGGCTCAATCCCCATCGCGCCACCCCTCAGATGCGCGGCTGGAGCAACCGACTTCAGAACGTACTGGCCCTTATATTGCGCCATTTGGGCGCTGGCAAGCTTGTAACGAGAAGCAGGCAAAAATTGCGTTGGGCCAGTGGTCGCGTGGGCGACAGGCGCGGCGCCGAATGTGGCTCCAGCGACCATGCATGCGGCGGCAAGCAAGGTTAAGCGGATCTTTGGCAGCGCGAACATTGATGTAATCCTTTCAAGGAACCGGGCTCTTGGTCGTACGACCGCGGTGTGCCATACGAGTCCCAGGTCGGGGAGCCGCTAGCCGGTTCCTGCGCTTTGAGATCCTAGGGCTCGCGTGATGGGTTTACCTCAACATCACGACTTGAATCGAACAACCAATCGGATTATATGATCCGGTCAGATAATTTGATATACCTGCCCGGCTGGCGACGTCATCTACCTGTCGTGTCGCCCGGGTTTGCTAGCCGCTCGATTGCTATCGCTGCGACGAACAGCGCAAGCGCTAGCAGCGCCAGCGCCCACCAAAGGTCGACCTGGGTGCCGGCGTGTGACTGCAGTGCCGCCAGTTGACCGATGTTCTGCAGGGAAACGCCACCCGTGGCCGAGCTAAGCGTCGCGAGTAGCGCGCCGTTTGAAGCGGCGGGCAGATATTCGCGACTGTAGGGGACGGCGACGAGCGTATTAGCTACGCTGCCGCTTCCTGCTAGCTGGTTTACCGATACAGAATAGACGCCGGGCGCGTCGAACTGGTATGGCGCCTGGTACAAACCTGGCCCAATCTGCGTGGCGGTGACCTGCGATGTTGCCCCGCCAGGAGCATGGATATCGACGGTTAGGCGTTGTAGCTCATTGGCGACGCCGCTATTTCGTAGCGTATCAATCTGTATCGCACTACCTGTAGTCCCGTTTGCGATGGATGGCGCGAAAGCGGGCACCCCAGCTCCACGGAAGGTCCAGCGAAGCGCGTCCGTCCAAAATGCGGTCTGGGTGCGACGCCAAGGGGCCGACCATGCATTTTCCAGCCCGGGAGTCCAGACAAGGACACGTCCCAAACCATATTGCCAGCGAGACAATAGCGGATCGGGCTTTCGAACCTGGATGTTGGTCTCCAGGTCGTTGATGGCGCCCGGCTTTAACACGGTGGCTGTATAACCGCCCAGGTGTGTGAGCGGCCCAGCGCCAAGGCTACGAATCGTGGGGCTGTTCGCGGAGATTCGCACTCCAATATTGCCGGTCACAGCCGCGGACCCAGCCGAAAGGCGCGATTCTTCCGCGAAGATGTGTGGCAGGTCGCGGGCATTGGTCGTGTAGTAGAAGCGTCCTTTCCCCGCCGCGGCTATGTAATGGAGGAGTTGGATATCCGCATCTGGGCCAAGCGCTACGGTCGAGATGGTGACTTTGCGCTGCTGGGCAAGCTGAATTAGCGGCGTGTAATTGGCAGGGTCACTCCTGCCGTCCGTCATGAGAATAATATGGTGATACGGGGCGTTGCTGCGGCTGACCTGCTCAATGCCCAATTGCAGCCCCGAGTAAATGTTCGTTCCGCCATCGCTAAACATGCCGTTGATGATCTTGTGAATACCAGTTGCGCTGCCAGGCGAGGTTTTCCCCATTGGCACCAGGATGCGGGACACCTGGTCGAATGACAGAATGCCAAGGTCATCCTTGTGCTGAATCGTGAAGTCCGCCGCGAGATGTGCCGCCGCGCGAGACATCACGATCTTCGGGACATCTCCGGCTAGGTCGTCCATGCTTCCCGAGCGGTCAAGCACGAGCTGCAGGGCGACGTTCCCGTCCTGAAGGCTGGCCGGCGTGTTACTGATCACCGGCAGCATGCGCTCCAAGGCGGTTTGGCTGTAGTGACCCAGCGTCAGGCTATGCGTACCACCCAGGACGAAGAGGCCCACGCCGAGTTGCCGCACCACGGTATTGAGCGCCGCTACCTGCTTGGCGCTGAGCTGCGCCGCGGGGAGATCATCGAGCACCACAGTATCGTATTGAGCAAGCTTTGCCGCCGTGGAAGGCATACCCTGTGGCGTCACGGCCGTCGTTTTTCCGGCTTGGCCGGTCAGCACCGATAGTGCAATGTTGTTCCCTGGCTGTGCGGTCACTAAAAGCACGCGCGGCGCGTGTGTAACATCCGTGACTGCCGTTAGGACGTTGTTTTCCGGCACCAGATCCCCTGGAGTCGTTACCGACGCGCGCACCACGTGCCAGCCGGTTGTTTGCGGCGGCACGCTGATGAGATACGGATTATCACCTGCGTGAAGGGCGAGCGCCTGTCTGCCCAGCTCTTGGCCGTCAACTTGCAGCACCAGTGTTGTCGTCACCGCCAGTGTGCTGTGCATCGTGATTTGCAGTGGCAAGTCAACGCCCGCGGGAGCGGAAGATGACAGTGCGAGGCGTGTCAGGGCGACATCTGGCTGCAGCGGGTGGCTGAGAAGAAACGTGCTGAGTGTAAGGTGTTGGGCGGTTAGGTCCCCTAGCACCGCTTGCGCGTCGCCGGCGGTTTGGACGCCGTCGGTTAACAGCACGAGTCGGCTGCCCGACGGTGCTAGGCCGGCGGCAAGTCGGAGCGCGCCGGCAAGATTCGTCTGCGCACCGTCGGAATGGGGGCGTAGCATGCGTTGAATCGTGTCGTGACTTAGGGGCGCGTAGACGGTGACGGCAGATGCCGTACCGGCGAAGGTGATCACTCTCACCGGGTTATTTGTCGACGCAGTCGAGGCAGCTCGTTGTAGCCAGTCTGCTTCAGCCACGCGATCGGCGGGCGAAATGCTATCAGACGTGTCCACAATGAAGGTAAGCGCACCTTTAGCCGAAGCATTCTTGACCGCAGGTTGGGCAACGGCAATGATGAGCACCGCGAGTGCCACACACCGCAGGATCATCACGAGCAATCTGCGCTGCGACCAGCTCTGTACCGCGGCTAATCTGGCAGTCAAGACTGCCAGCACCACGGGAACCAGCAACAGAAACAGTAATAATGGCGACTCAATGACTAACACTGGCAACCTTATCGTTCAACGCGCGACATGGCGATCAGCCACTCGGCAGCGATTGCCAATGCCGCGAGCAGGCCTAACCATGGCCACCAGACCGTGTTCCGCGTGACATTGCCGGCGACACTTGCCGTAGCAGTGGATGAGGGAACAACGATCCGCGCCGCACCTGCGCTCGAGCCCTCGGAGCTCGCGTTTACAACGAAGTCGGCGCTGCGCA
>JAQBPC010000047.1 GCA_028287725.1 Chloroflexota bacterium
GGAACGTTTGGGAGCAGGTCGACGCGGCCAGGCGACTGCTCGCCGATCGCCGACTGCTCCAACCCACGGAACTCATCGGACGGTTGCCTCAGGTGGATCTCCAGGCGTCAGTGACGGCGGGAGGGACGGCTGGCCGGTGACGAGACAAGGGACGCCGTGGCCGCAAACTGGGGCCGCCTGCGCTGGAGTGCTACACTATGCAGCACGAGAACGACAAGGAGCTCCGTATGCAATGGTGAGGGTTGCCGCCGAGCGTCTACCGGCCATGCTGCGCTCCGGAGGACCGGAACGCGAGGCAGCGTCCGAAGAACTGCGCGATCTGTTACTGCGCGCTGCGCTTGCCTACCTTGTGCGGCAACAGTATCCGGTCGAAGCATTCGGCGCGGACTCCTACACATCCATTGCAGAGGATTACGCCCAGGAGGCGTTTGTCATCATCTTGCGCCAACTCGACACCTATCGCGGCGACTGCCGGTTCACGACCTGGGCCTACCGCATCATTATCAACCTCATCGCCGATGAGATGCGGCGTCGGTGCTGGCGTCGCCGTCCGCTCCCGGAGGATACTGAGGTCTACCCGCGCCGGCGCGCTTCCGTAGCCGAAAACGACGTCGCAGCGCTTGCCGAACGCCGTGCGCTCTGGCAGCTCATTGATGCCATTATTCAACAGGAATTGACCCCGCGCCAGCGAGCAGCACTGGTGGGCCGTCTTTTCGAGGAGAAGCCACTGATCGTGCTCGCCGATGAGCTGGGCACGAACAAGGACAATGTCTACAAGCTGCTCCACGATGCGCGCAAGCACCTGAAACGGGCGCTGCAAGCACGAGGGATCAGCGCGGCGGAGGCGCTCGGCGTTGAAAGGAGGTGTTCTTAGGGATGAGCACTGAAGAGAACATTCTCCAGGGCGGGCAGTCCGGCGATATGGACGAGGACCGTGCGTTTAGGCGGCTCGTGCGCTCCGTCGACTTGACCCAGGACGAGGAGATCGATTGCACTACCTGTCTGGAGCAAGTGCCGGTATACGTCGATCGCGAGCTCGCCGGCGCCGATGTGGCCAAGGAGTTGCCGGAGCTGCATCTGCATCTTGCGCTGTGTGGCGACTGTTTTGAGGAATATGAAGCCCTCCGCGACCTGGTCGAGCTCGACGTATCCGGCGACCTCCCGGACACAGCGACCCTGCTTGAGCAGCTCGATGGAAGGAACGAAGCGTAAAGCGCCGCCATGACCACACCTGGTCGGTGACCAGCACCGACTCGGCGGGTACCAGTGCCGCGCTACGACATGCCTCCTCATCCATTCCTCGGAATCTCGCCCACTAGTAGCCCCTTACAGCGCCACAATGCTGCGCCCAGCACCAGGTGAGCCGCGGCGTGCCGATGTCTGCTGGCGTCCTCCGGCCCGCGACGCCAGCCAGTCCGCGGTAGCTGATCGTAACTGCCGGAAGTTGCTCCAACGTAGCCCGTGCGTCCCAAATACAGATTAGTTTGAACGCGCGTCCCTAGAGGGTAAGAAATCCGTCGTCTCTGCATCTAATTGTCAATGGACCCATGAGTGACCCTGCCACGAAAGGAGGTGATGGCAGGGCGGGACCATTCGCGCCGCGATGATCCGGGCCGAGACGAGGGATCCGGCCAGCAGTCACTGCAAGCCGCGTGATGGGCGGTGACGCGCACGAGGTGTTTATCGGAAGCGTCGCCCAGACCGCGTTGGCTCTATGGCGTCGAGGAAGCTGTATGGCCTCTTCGACCGCCTGTTCGCTCTTTTACTTCATATGGGAGGCACACTTTGAAGTCCAGGACTATCCTTGCGACTCTCGCGACCGCGGCATTGCTTGCCGGCGGCGTGGCGTTAGCGCCGGTTGGGGCTGCAAGCCATGGCGACCCCGCCACTTCGGTGATGCACGTGCAGCTGCACCCACTGGCCTTCAGCGGCGTGGTGGGTTCGGCGACGCTGACCTATAATCCGGGCGCCAACACGACAACCGTGAAGGTATCCGTGCATAATCTCGAGCCTGGTAGCGTTCATCCAGAGCATATCCACGCCGGCAAGTGCTCAACCAATGGCCCTGTCCTTGCCGCACTGGGGAGCATCAAGGCTGACGCGCGTGGTACTGGGACGGTCACCTCGGTCATCACGGGCTCCTTTATGCGGAAGCAGGCCTACATCAACCTCCACATGGGGCCTGGCGTGACCCTGACGCAGTACACGGTTCTGGCCTGCGGTGAGCTGGGCAAGACCAAGTAGGATAATCATCGCCAGCCATCCTGCCGTTGGCGCGACCTTCGTCTGGCCGCCGGTGCACAACTGCCCGGAACTGGAGGAGGATGCCCGCTGAACACCTTGAAGCACCGGCGCTACGGGATATTGGAAGTTCTCGCCACCATCCGGTAGCGCCGGTGCCGGCCTGCTTCCAGGGCCACTCGGTCAAGGGCTGGTCGAACCCGCAAAGACGATGCAGAGACGTCATAGTTAACGTGGCTTCGTCAGCAATTCATCGCCAATTTGTCACGGCACGATCATATACGTTTCGTAAAATCAAAGCCGGTGATACTATGGTCGAGTTTGGCGGATGGAGAGGCGATGCGCTACTGGCATTTGGGGAGGGGCTGGACACGCGTCCTCCCCAGTCGCTGGCGCTTTGCCATGTGCTGCCTGCTCGCCGCCGGTATGCTCATGCCACAAGTTCGCAACAGCCGCGCAACCGGTATAGGATGGCAGGTCGTCGCATCTGTAAATTCCGGCCCCGCGCCGCGCGGGCAGTATGGGATGGCCTCCGACGGGCTTGGACATCTCTATCTGTACGGTGGCAACGCAGGGGTCGATGCGGCGCTTGGTGACTTCTGGGAGTACAATACTGCGACATCGAGCTGGCTGGCACTGCCCAATAGCACTGTGCCACCGCTGATCGAGCCGCACCTCGCGGTAGACGATCAGGGTAACGTGTGGGAATTCGGCGGCATCGCCGGTACTGACGCACCACATCTGACGGCTGATGGCCATAGCTCTGGCCTGTACGAGTACACGCCGTCCCTTGGCTACTGGCGCGACCTTACGCCGAGTAATATCGTCCCCGACGTAAACTGGCCGGCGGGGCGCGAGGACCTTGGCTTTGCCTTCGACAGCCAGAAGAACGAGCTGATGGTGTTTGCAGGCGAAGGTCAGGGTGACGCGACGCTCAACGACCTATGGAGCTACAGCGTACAGAACGGGACCTGGAATCGCATCGACCAGCAGTATGCGGGCTCGGATGGAACGGCGATCGCGCCACGTGAGGTGTACAACGTCAGCGCGGATAAGCTCGGCCATCTGTATCTCTTCGGCGGCGCGTTCCTGGCGGCACCATATGGCGCGGGAGCGAACCACTACGCCAACGACCTCTGGCGCTATGACGACGCCACGCAGACGTGGACCTTGCTCACCGGCATTCCAAACGGCTACGACCCGAATCAACCCCTGCCACGTCATTATTATGGCCAGACCGTCGATGCTGCGGGAAACTTCGACATCCTCGGAGGCTATCTGTTCGCGCCGGAAGCGCCGCCCTTCTTCGACCAGAGCACCTTTGCATCATACGCGCAGCCGGCTCAGTTCACAGCCGGATCTGAGCCTGGCAATTACGGCCTGAGCGACTTCTGGCAATTCGACATCAGCACGGGCTGGCACGATCGCAGCAAGGATATGGGCGCATTGGCGGGGTTGCCGGTAATCCCGTATATGATGGTGTTCGATCAATCGACGAATCGCCTCTACACGTTCGTCGGATTCCAACTCGGGCAGGATGGCCTGCTTGACCCCGTCGGGACGTTATTCTCGCTGGATGCGTCGGAAATAACACCGCCCACGCCGGCTGCTACTGCGACGACATTGCCGAGCGCCACGTACACCGCATCGCCCAGTGCAACGGCGACGGCAACCGGCAGTCCCGCCTCATCCGCCACCCCGAGCGTTCGTACAACCCCGATCCTTCACACCATAGCGGCCGTTCATGCCACATCGACTCCCCGCGCTACCCCGGCTGCCCATACCACTGCGAACGTCCACGGCGCTACGCCTGTCCACGCAACAGCGACCGTACATACCACTCCTTCCGCTCACTCTGGAGTGACCGTGCATGCCGCGCCGATTGCCCGTGCCACACCAACCGTCCACGCCACCGGCACGTCCACGGCAACCAAGCCGGCAACTGGGAGCACAGTGACGCAAGTCAGCGTCGCCGGACCCTACAAGCTGACACTCGTGATCGGTCCACACGCGCCGATCTATACTCCAGCCCAGGTGCAGCGAGGTCATTTGACGCAAGGGCAAGTAGTGCTGGGAGCGGCCACTCCCACCAGTACGGTGCGCGCAGCGGCTCCGCCGGCCAGCCGGCTCCTGACACTCAACGTAGTCTCGCGCTCGACCGGCAAGGCCGTGACCAACGTTCCGGTGTCGATCACGATCAGCACGGCGGCGGGCAAGACCTTGCAGCACGTAACCGTCGTAGTACTCCAGGATATTGGCGCAAAGCCGGGTGACCGCCACCTGGGCAACCTCGTAGTACTCGCCGCTGGGCGCTACAAGATAGGGGTGCGCGTGGGTCAGACCAACGCTACCTTCGCCGTGCTACTGCGCACATGAGTATCCATGTGCGTCGAGCACAACCGCTTACTGCATGAGCTGCATGGCAGGTATGTGACAGCGCTACTGTGCCGGTCTCGCCGCCATATCACTGCGGGTGAGGCTACCTTCCATTCAGACACGCTATGATACATGGATAAGAGAATGAGCAAGTCTCAAGAGGAGCATTGGCTTGGGTATGAGCATTGGCACAGGCAATACTGCTGCCTCGCCTGTGCCACCCCATTCTAGGGACTGTATCGCTCTCGGTGGGCACAACGTTCAATTCTACTCAGATGACGCGTTCCTCTTGGACGACTTGAGCCGCCATATTGGCTCCGCTCTTGGGGCGGGTGAAGCCGGGCTTGTTATCGCCACAAAGTCGCACCGCGACGGGCTTGCGCAGCGATTGACTGCCCGCGGCTTGGACCTCAACCTTGCTGCGACGCTAGGGCGGTATGTCGCATTGGATGCGGCCGAGACGCTATCGAAATTCATGGTAGGCGGGCGGCCGGATGCTGAGCGTTTTGCCGGCGTCGTAGGCGGTGTTATTGCACGAGCCACGGCGGGACGCCAGGGAGAGCGCGTACGCGTCGCCGCTTTTGGGGAAATGGTCGCGTTGTTGTGGACTGCTGGACAGAGCGACGCCGCCCTCCGGCTCGAACAGCTCTGGAACGACTTGTCCCGGATACATTCGTTCGACCTCCGTTGCGCCTATCCGATGCGCGCGTTTTCCCAGGCCGACGACGGTGAGTTGATTGGGAAGGTTTGTTCTGCGCACTCCGGCGTGATTCCGGCCGAGAGTTACACTTCGATAACCACTCAAGAGCAGCGCCTTCGGGCCGTTGCGCTCTTGCAACAAAAAGCACAGGCGCTCGAATCTGAGGTAGGAAAGCGTAAAAAGGCACAGTTGTCCCTCGAGCTCAGCAAGGCTGCTCTCGCCGATTTACTCGAAAATGCCTTGGAAGGTGTCCAGCAAATAGGCGCCGACCAGGTCGTCGTTTGGGCGAATACAGCGCTGTTGAACTTGTTGGGCTATTCGGCTGAGGAGTATGTTGGATATCCGCTTGGCCAATTCTACGTTCAGCAGGAAGTCTTCGAAGAGTACTGGCTGAGGCTGATGTCGCGGGAGGATATTTACGATTATCCAGCGGAGCTCAGATGCAAAGACGGCTCGGTCAAGCACGTATTAATCCACTCGAACGGG
>JAQBPC010000051.1 GCA_028287725.1 Chloroflexota bacterium
CCGATGATTGAACTTGCGAATGGAGAGATACGGCCGTTAGCGCGAGTCCGCACGCGGAGGCGCGCACTTGAGGCCCTATTTGACGTTCTTCAGCAGGCGATTCCAGTTGGCGGGCGCGTGCATGCTGCCGTGCAACATGTACAGGCGCCTGAAGAAGCATCGCGGTTCGCTGAAAGACTCCAGGCTACGTTCAATTGTGTGGAGCTCTTGACCACTCCGTTCACACCCGTGATGGGCTCTTACTGCGGCCCGGGTCTTATTGGCGTAGCCTGGTATGTAGATGAAGACGAAGCTGACGACTAAAGGGCGACGAGCCCGCGGACGGAGGCTGAGGAACTTGTCCTCCGGTTCATCTACTTATATTCATGAACCGGCCGAACAAGGCGCGAATGTGGCATGGGTGGCAGCGGGGCCGTCTGGTGGCAAGTTCCGGAAGCGAGACGCTGCTTGGTTTCTGGCGGCGTATCTGTACGGATCATTCCCTTTCGTCCATCTGCTGGCCCGTCAACGGGGAGTCGATTTGCGACGGACAGGGTCTGGCGCCGTTGGCGGCAGTAACCTTTGGGCGGCCGCCGGCACGATGAGGGGTATAGCCGGCTGGCTTGCCGACGCCTCGAAGGGCGTCTTGCCGGTTGTCCTCGGGCGGCGGCTTGGCTACTCCGAATCCGTTAGCCAGTACTCGGCGCTCTTTGGGCTGGCCGGGCAGTGCTGGCCGGCCACGCTGGGATTTAACGGAGGCCGCGGCATCAGCACCTTTCTTGGCGCCATGCTGGCAATCGACCGCGTCACCTGGCGAGTGACCCTACTGCCGCTTATAGGCGGATCGCTCTGGCGCGTAGCACGTCTCTTGGTCCAGGGCGGGCTCGCCGGTAGCCAGCTGCGGACCTCACGCAGTAAGTCGGTTCCGCTGGGGTCGTTCATCGGCGTGGTCGCCGCACCGGTGCTCTACATGGCACGATTCTGGCCTGCTCGGACTCCGTCGTACGCACCCTGGCTTCTGTCCGGCTGCGTCCTCGTGCGGCGCCTAACCGCGCGGCAGCTCGATGATGTCTCGCGGGACCTCGGCAATCGACCGGCCATCTTGCTGTACCGGCTCCTCTATGATCGGAACACACCGTGCTGACTCGGGAGCGATCCCAAACTAGAGCCCGGCAGTCGCTCCCCGTCCAGCGTATCCTCCTCCTGGGGCTCTTACCGCTTGGCGATACCTTGTTCGCGCTGCCGACTATACAGGCGTTACGTGCTCGCTACCCCCAGGCTCATATCACGATGCTCGCACGTCTGGCCACGGCTCCATTGTTGCGCCATGTACCCTCTCTCGACTCCGTGGCCGTGTTCCCCGCGCCCGGTAATCGAATCGCCCTCCCGGATGTAGTGAGCAGGCTTCGTCAGAGGCGCTTTGATGTCGCGGTTAACTTTACTTCGCCGGCATACTCATGGATCGGCTGGGCCTGCGGCATACGCAAACGAACCGAAATGAAATTTGATCCTCTTTGGTGGCTAATGCCTGGCGATCACGCTCGTTGGCGAAGCATGCATGCCGCACAACACTATTACGAGTGCGCTGACGAGCTTGACCTGCCGCCTTGGGTCAACGTCAGTCATGTACCACATATTGCGCTGTCGGCCAGGGCGCATGAAGCCGCAAAATCGTTTCTTGCCGGGCATGGCGTCATGCGGGGAGCGCGCCCGATTATCGGCATGCATGCCGGCGGCGCTTGGCTGGGTGGCCTCAAACGCTGGCCGGCGGCGCGCTTCGCCTTATTGGCGCATTTGCTACAACGTTTGTATGGTGCGCGGATCGTGCTGGTGGGCGACAGTTCGGATACGCAGCTCGTGGGAGAGATTGCAACGCCGACTGATGAAAGGACCATAGACGCTGCGGGGAAGCTGCCTCTCCCGGTCAGTCTCGCCATGATCGCCGCATGCGATCTTTTTATTGGAAACGACTCGGGCTTACTACATGCTGCCGCGGCCCTGGGTACTCCTTACGTGGGCCTTTTAGGGCCTACCAGTCCAACAAACTACTCACCGCTGGCGCGGTATCCTGATCAAGGAATACTGGTCACACCCGTCAAGCCTTGCAGAATGCCGCACTATTTTGTAGGCGGTGCGCCGTTGTGGCGCCTGCCATGCTGCCATGGCACGTGTCGCGCACTCAATGATATTCCGGCAGAGGTGGTGCTTCACCGGTCGGTCGAACTCCTGCAAAAATCGCACGTCTAGCTGGTAGCGAGCTACCAATGACATATGATTCCGAGACGCGTCCCCGAGTGTTGGAGACTGAAAGTCCAGTTCGGGTAATAATTGCCGCCCGCACGGTCTGGCTTGCGGCCACCCTGCTGGGTCTATTGCTGTTGCTCCAGGTCTTGGTGCCCGCTGCGCTAGGTAGCCTCATCCTGATCTTCATTGCCATAGTCTTTGCCGAAGGCATTCGACCGATAATGGAATGGTTGCACCGCAGGGGAATTCCGCGTCCTCTGGCCGTGCTCATGGTGTACGCCGTCATCGCGCTGGTGTTGGCAGGCATCGTTGCGCTCCTGTTGACACCGGTCGTCACACAGGCATCATCGTTCCTGAATCGGTTGCCGCAATACATCTCGAAGGCGCAGCAACAACTTGAGGAATTCGCCGGACACTTTGGCACGAAGGCGCAGACTTCAAAGGTGTTGTCGTCGCTTCCCAGTCAAGCCGGCGGCGTTGCGCAAAACGCACTCGGCTACGCTGTGACGCTTCCGACTGAACTGCTGAGCAAATTCCTTGATTTCGTCGAGCTGTTCTTGCTTAGCTTCTTCTGGCTTACATCCACCGCGGGCCTAAAACCCTGGATCCTCAGCTTGTTCCCCGAGCATTTGCGTGATGACGCATCGAGTATTATCGCCGAGCTGAGCCGTAGCTTGGGCGGCTATCTCCGTGGAACAGTGACCAATATGGCAGCTATCGCGCTGCTGTCGGGCATTGGGTACTTCATAATAGGAGTTCCTTACAGCATTCTGCTTGGTATTGGCGCCGGCTTGGCAGAGGCCATTCCGATTCTCGGCCCCTGGATCGGAGGCGCGGTTGCCACATCTGTCGCGCTCGTATCGAACGGGCTGCTCAACGCACTATTGGTCGTTGCATTGACGTTTGGGGTCCACCTATTTGAAGGAAATGTGCTGTCGCCGTATGTGATGTATCGAACTACCAGCCTGAAGCCGTTGATTGTGCTGATCTCTATCACGATTGGCGGCGCATTGTTCGGACTGATAGGTTCGGTGATAGGCGTACCGGTCGCGGTGGTACTCCAAATAGTAGTGCTGAGGATTTTGGCGCCACTCGCTCGACATGCCGCGGCAAGGTCTCGGCCAGCTCAACCGGCGCGGCTGCAGAAACCTTCAAATGTGCCTCGCGTATGAATTTGACGGCCAACTTCTGGCGCTGGCTCTACGGCCTGTTAATCGCTCTGACAATCCTGGTCTATCTGTTTCTCATACACGTGGTGTGGGGCGCCATTCAGGTTGTCAATCGTACCGTGGCGATGTTCTTCTTTGCCTGGCTAATTCAGTTCTTCATCACGCCCCTCGTCGATCGCTTGAACCGGCGCGGGCTTTCACGAGTACAGGCCGTCTCCGTCGTATTTGTGCTGGCGGGTGCACTCGCGGTCGCCGTGCTTGCAATTACCATACCGACGGCCTATACGCAGGGCCAGCGGTTAGTAGCGACACTCACGCAGCCAAGAACCTACACGACAATCTCCTCTGTAACCAATGGCATCGAGCAGATGCTGGTTCAGCGGTTTCATGTCTCGCCGAGCCAAATTGCCGGATTTACTCGTGACTACAGCGTGCGCATTGTGAATGGATCGTTTCAGGCCGGCCCGGCAACACAACGCCTGATTACCGCGTATGTCACCCCCACTACGATTGGCAGCAACGCTTCCACACTGCTTGGGTTCCTGGGCGCGCTTAACGGGTTCTTACTGGACTTCCTGATCGTGTTGATTCTGGCGTTTTATATGACATTGGACGGGCATCGGCTATTGCGCGACGTTTTGGCCTATTTCCCACCCCCAATCTCTGAAGTGATTGACGGCATCCACCAGATCGTGAATCGCAAGTTCGGCGGCTATCTCCGCGGCCAACTACTTCTTGCCTTGAGCTATGGGTTGCTCACGTATGTGGTGGTCCTGCTCGTTGGAGTTCCCTATCCAATTTTCGTGGCGGCCATCGCGGCTGTCTCGATGCTCGTTCCTTTCATCGGCACATTTCTGGCGATCATTCCGGCCCTGATTGGATTTATCCTGGCTCACGCGGCGGATCGGCCATTTCCTTTACTTGGTTTGCTCGTGCTGCTGCTCGTATTAGGTGCCGTGCAACACGTAGTGATTAACCTGATGGCGCCGCGCGTCATGAGCGGTGCTATGGGGATGCACCCGCTGCAGGTGCTCGCGGGCTTGCTTCTCGGCGCCGAGATAGCCGGTCTGTGGGGAGCAATTTTTGGCGTGCCGATTTTTGGGGCGCTGATGGACAGTCTGGATCTCATTTACCAGCGTGTGATGCGGGGCCGCTCGGGCGTTACACCACCATCCGGCGCGGCGCCAAGCACGCCAACAGGTGGTCCCCAGGGGCATCAAGGTCCCACTCGTCAGTCGGAAGGACCCCCGCCCGAACCGGAAGGTGGAAGGGCAGCCAAGAAAAACGGAGATGGACCCTCCTCTCGACCAGTGTCCTGCACTGCCGCGCCCTTCGGATGGTGTAGGTGATCATGTCGCGCCTGTTTCGTCCCAGCGTTGTGCTCCCACTCATTTTTGCTATCGTCGTCATTGGAGGGTTGCTGCGATTTGCCG
>JAQBPC010000063.1 GCA_028287725.1 Chloroflexota bacterium
ACTCACCTTTGATTACAATGCCGTAATGGGCGTGACCCTCATTGCAGCCCTTATCTACGTGCTGGTAAATCTGGCGACCGACATCCTTTATATGGTGCTCGATCCCAGAGTGTCGGTTTAAAGTCGGGCGAGACAGGATACCTTGATGCAACAGAGTGTACCACCGCAATTGGCAGTTGAAGCACTCGGCGAGCAAGATCCGCATGCGGTTCAACGAGCCTTGCTCGAACACGAGGAGCTAGAGCGAAAATATACACTGGCTCAGCGCATCCGGCGCAATCGCCTGGCCCGCTATCTGCTGCTCAACCCTCTCAATCTTTTTGGCTTGATTATCATTACCACCGTCGCCGTGCTGGCAATCATCGGGCCTTTCGTTGCCCCTTACTCCTCGACGATTCCCGACTATAACTTCATGCTAAGCGCACCTTCAGGGGTACATTGGTTCGGCACTGACGACATTGGCCGCGACATCTTCAGCCGCATTCTCTCAGGAGCACAACTCTCAATTGGCACGTCTTTGGCGGTACTCGCGATAGCGGTTGTCGTCGGTCTCCCACTGGGTGCACTCTCCGGCTATGCAGGCGGCTGGGTAGATGAAATCATCATGCGAATTACGGATATGTTCCTGGCGTTTCCGGCGCTTATTCTGGCACTTGCCGTCGCCCAAACACTGGGCGCCGGACTTCAGAGCGCGGTGATCGCGCTTTCTGTCGCGTTCTGGCCATGGTACGCGCGACTGTTGCGCGGGCAGGTGTTGAGTCTGAAGCATAAGGAATATGTCGAGGCAGCGCGCGCCATGGGTGCGTCGAATATCAGCATCATGTGGCGCCACATTCTTCCAAACGCCCTGAGCCCAATCATTGTCGAATTCAGCCAGGACATGGGTTACGCCATCCTTGACGTGTCCGCGCTCAGCTTCATCGGCCTTGGTGCGCAGCCGCCGAGCCCCGAGTGGGGCGCCATGATTGTCGCGGGCCGCGAATACATCCGGACCGCCTGGTGGACTTCCGCCTTCCCCGGTGTTGCCATCACGCTCGTGGTTCTGGGCTTCAACGTGGTGGGTGACGGCATCCGCGACGCACTCGACCCTCGTAGCGCTGGGCGCTAATTCCTGACCTTCCCAGCAAGCCGACACACTCAGGCTAGCGTTACTACTGAATCGATGAGAACGGATATTCGTTGAGTGACTATCGCGGGTTCAGTTATTGGCTCGATAGTACCTGCGATGATTTGACGCCGCGGCCTCCGCTCGACACGTCGGTGGATGTCGACGTCGCAATTCTCGGCGCCGGCTTCACCGGGCTGTGGACCGCATACTACTTGCTCCGCCGGCAACCCTCACTCCGGGTTGCCGTGGTTGAGCGGGAAATAGCCGGTTTCGGCGCTTCGGGCCGAAACGGTGGATGGTGCACCTCCAACTTTACCTTAGGAGCATCAGAGCTTCTGCGGCGATTCGGGCGCGACCAAGCACATGCAACACAAACCGCGATGTTCGATACAGTTGACGAAGTGGGCCGCGTCACGCGGGAGGAAGGAATTGATGCCAACTTTAGAAAAGGTGGCGAAATCTACCTCGCTCGCGGGCCGCAGCACTTGGCCGCGCTGCAAAGCAGCCACAAGGCATTCGAAGAAATTGGTTTGAGTGGCTACAGCGTATTGTTGGACGCGTAGCAGACTGCGGCGCGCATTCGGGTGGCGGGTGCAACGGGCGCCCTGTTCATGCCTTCGTGCGCCGTTATCCACCCGGGTAACTTGGTCCGTGGACTGGCACGTGCGGTTGAGCGTCGAGGTGGCACGATCTACGAGCAAACTGCCGTTACCAGCTTTAGTGAAGCGCCTGCCCCCGTACTAAAGACGGTGCGGGGCGACGTCAATGCAAAGAGCGTCGTGCTCGCCGGAGAAGCATACCTCACGCAGCTACGTCCTCTCCATCGCCAGGCGATTCCAGTCTATTCATTGATTGTGCTGACCGAGCCGATTTCCGATACGCAGTGGGCGGAGATCGGTTGGCAGGGGAACGAGTGCGTTGCATCGGCACGTTACACGGTCGACTACTTGTCTCGAACCGTTGATGGCCGCATTCTCTTCGGCGGTCGGGGCGCGCCATACCACCTCGGTTCAAAAATTGACGATTCGTTTGATCAGCACGGCCCAACCCATGCCATGCTTCGGAAAATGGTCGTCAGTTGGTTCCCGATGCTCAAGGGAGTGCGATTCAGCCATGCCTGGGGTGGGCCGCTCGGCGTACCCAGAGACTGGACGCCGACCATTAGCTATGATTCTGCACGCGGCATCGCGACTGCCCGGGGCTATGTAGGCCAGGGGGTCGCAACGACCAACCTGTCAGGCCGGATTTTGGCGGACCTTATTACCGGGGTTGACTCGCCAATCACGAAGCTGCCAATAGTAGGCCACACGTCACCAAACTGGGAGCCCGAACCGTTTCGCTGGATTGGGGTGCGCTATGTGCAGGAGGCGCTGAAGCGAATTGACGATCGAGCTGAACGGACCGGCAAGGCGCCGACAGGGCGTACATTAGCTGAGCGATTGGCCGGCCACTGACGTTCCCGCTCTTTCCTGAGCGATACCGACCTGACGTAAACCGTCGGTATTTGACGCCCCCTTCAACCCACGCCTATGATCCAGTGTAGGAAAGGAGGTGAGTATGACCAGCTCGGCAACGCGCATCGTGATTGCGGATGACGAGCCGCTTATCCGCATTGACTTGCGCGAGAACCTAGAGGGTCTAGGCTACGAGGTTGTAGGCGAAGCTTCAGACGGTAAGCATGCAGTCGAACTTGCTCGCAAGTTGCGACCTGACATCGTGATCATGGACATCAAGATGCCCGAAATGTCCGGCATCGAAGCACTTCGTGTGCTCACCGAGGAGAACGTCGCGCCTGTTCTTTTGCTGACTGCATATGGAGAAGGGGATCTCGTGCAGCAAGCAAGTGATGCCGGGGCCGTCGCCTACCTCGTCAAGCCGTATCGTCAGTCAGACCTACAACCCCATATCGAAGTCGCCCTGGCTCGTTTCAACGAGCTTCGTACACTTCGATCCGAGCTACTTGACGTACGTGACGCCCTTAGCGTGCGAAAATTAGTTGAACGTGCCAAAGGTCTTCTCATGGAGACCCAGGGACTCAAGGAGGCAGAGGCCTTCCGGCGCATCCAGAAACTCAGTATGGATACACGAAAATCTATGAAGGACGTGGCGGAGGCAATCCTTCTCGCACATCAGGCAACAAAGTCCTGAACGACATTCCGTAGCTTAGAGCACAACTCGCATCAAACTCGCTGCCGAATCGCGGTAGCACCGGGCAGGATGCCAAGGTCGGTAGATTGCCCGTCGCGCAATGTTGCGCGCCCCTCCGCCAGTGCAGGCGAACCCGTGTCGAGCAATGTCGCTCCGCGTGTGACCTTGTGCGTTGTGATGTGGAGGAGACTGAATGAAACCTAGCGAAGTCGTGAAGTTTGCTAAGGACCGTGGTGTGAAGATGGTGGACTACAAGTTCACCGATTTACCCGGCACCTGGCAGCACTTCACGCAGCCTGCATCCGAGTTCGAGGAAGATCTTTTCACCGACGGCTTGGGTTTCGACGGATCGAGCATCAGGGGTTTCCAGGAAATCAAT
>JAQBPC010000065.1 GCA_028287725.1 Chloroflexota bacterium
CATTTCCGGTAGGCTGCTATGCTACTCAAACAAAATATCAGCCGCCCACGGTGCCCGGGGTGCGACCGCGACTGCAAAGGCTTCAGGTGGTCGCCTGATCTATCCTATCCGAGACGTCACAGAGGTGCATAGGCGGTAGACTGGGTGTCGCTGCGAGGGGTCCATGCGGCGCCGTGGGGTGTGCTGGTATGAGAATGGGGATGCCGGTCCTGTCCTCACGCTGAGAGGCGAAAGGGGATGCCGACCTGTCCTCACGCTGCCAGGCGGATCATCTTTATGGAAAGGGCGTGGAGATCGCCCTACGCCGTCAAAATCGGCCAAGCTTCTGGACCACGTGCCCCCCACTTCCAGCAGCACACCCGCCATGCCGCGAGCCTCACATACCTTCCTGGCTCGCGCCATAGGTGAAAACGGCCGTCAACGGCGCGGCGTTACCGCCGATGGCGCGGTACGTGTCGTCGGCAGTCTCGAGCGGAACACGCAGGGAAGGAATCTTGTCCATCTCGAGGCGGCCTTCGGCGAGCAGACGAATGAACAGAGCCATATTGCGGTTCTCGGTCCACCTCATGACGTTGATCGGCAGATCGATATTGTTTTCTTCGTAGATTGGGTCGTAGCGACCAGGCCCGTAGGCGACCGAGGTGACCATGACGGCCTGAGAGCCGAACCATTTCTGTCGGTCAAGATCCATGCCGAATTGCCCGAGGGCCACAACCCGGCCACCCACCCGTAACGCATCAAATGCGCCATTGATCACCTCATTGGACGTCGTGGTCACGGCGATGATCGCCGCGTCGGCGCCAAAGCCGTCCGTTGCCTCATGGATTGCTCGAATCCCTGCTTCGTCCAGCGCGGGTAGCCGCCGCAGCACGCTGTCGGAGGTCACGAGCTGCAAGCGGGTGGGGTTGATGTCGACGGAGATCGTGTAAATGCCGGCCACATGGGCCAGCTGCGTGAGCATGATTCCGAGCAGGCCCGCGCCGACCACCAGGATCGTCTCGCCCACGGTGCAGCCGGTGCGCCGAAGCGCCTCGATGGCAATCGCGCCGAGCGTGACGTGCGCGGCGTGCTCGCCCGGCACGCCCTCGGGAACCGCGACCGTAAGGCTCCGCGGCACCGCCACGCGTTCCGCATGGAAGGCACACTGGCTGCCCGCGCAGGCGACGTAGTCCCCCGGGTGAAGATCGTGGATATCCGGAGCGACCTCGATCACCCGTCCAGCCAGGCTGTAGCCAATCGAGGCAAAGCCCGCGCCCGATGGGCGAGGCAGCAGCTCGGGGCTTGCCGCGCCACTCATGCGGACCTTGCGCCATTGCTGCCGCGGCTCGGGGTATTCATGCGATTCCGAGCCGGGTATCGCGGTGGCATCGATCACTGTTCGCTCGGTCCCCGGGCTCATCACCGAGTACTCGGTCTGCACCAGCACCTCTCCGCGCCGCAATCGCGGCTCGGGTTCCTCTCGTAGTACGGCCTTGCCACCCTGTGCGACGAGTCTACGCATTGTCTCCGCCTCTCCATGCTCAATCGGGTGTTTCCTCAGTGTTGTGCTACATCCGGCTGTGGTCCGTTGTGATAGGCGCCCGGGCTGCCGCGGATCCCCGGCAACCTCATCCGTCGAGGGCTGACATGACCCAGAGGGATTCGATCGCCTGCCTTGTGCGCCATCTGGACTCAGTGACCTCGAAGTGGATCAGGCACTGAATTGATCAGCTCACGCGTGTACGGATGCCGCGGGTTATCCAGCACAGTCGCAGTTGGACCATCTTCACAAACTTTGCCGTTGTGCATGATCAGCGCCCAGTCGGCTATGGCGCGCAGCACGCCCAGATCGTGCGTGACAAAGATGAGCGCCAGGTTCGACTCGTTTTGCAGCTCAATCAGTAACTCGAGGATCGTGGCCTGAACCGACACATCCAGCGCCGATGTCACTTCATCACAGAGGATGACCTCAGGGGATGCCAGGAGGGCGCGAGCAATGGCTACTCGCTGGCGTTGACCACCGCTCAGGTGGCGAGGGCGGCGCTCCAGCAGCTCGGGACCTAACCGCACGCGTCGCAGCATCTCGGCGATCCGCTCGGTCCGATCGCGACCGGTGACCTCGGGGTGAAAGAGCCGCAGCGGGCGTTCGAGCGACTGGAGAATGGTGTGGCGAGGGTTGAGCGTGGCATCGGGATTCTGGAAGACAATCTGAATGGACTTCCGTGCGGCGATAGACCTCGCCGCCGCGGATGCCTCGAGCGGTCGATCGCGCAATGCGATGCTCCCCGATGCGGGATGTACCAGGCCGGCAATCGCGCGCAGCAGGGTCGATTTCCCACTGCCGCTCTCGCCCGCGATACCCACCGTCTGGCCGGCCTGCACATCGAACGATACGCCGTCGACGGCCCTCGTCGCCTTATGCTTCTGGACAAATACGCAACTGAGATCGCGCACTTCCAGCACACGCTGCTGTGACGCAGAGGCAGCGCCGTTTCGGTCCAGGCCAGGGGATGCGATCCGCTCCGGTGGAACGTCCTCGCGCGGCCATTCGACGGCGACGCGAATGCAGCGGGCCGCATGCCTGGCCGACACGCGAATCATAGGTATGGAGGTCATGCATTCCGGCGCCCTGAGCGTACAGCGATCCGCGAAGGCGCACTGGGAAAGGACCACGCGCTCCGGCGGCAGCCCGGGAATGCCCTTTGGCGTTTTCGACTGATGGACGTGCGGCACCGCGTTAATGAGCGCCGCCGTGTATGGGTGCCGCGGCGCGTGATACACCGTGCGCGCCGGCCCTGACTCCACGATCTCGCCGGCATACATGATCACGAGCTCATCGCAGATCTCGGCGAGGAGGGAGAGGTTGTGACTGACATGGAGCGTCGCCATGCCTAGATCGCGGCACAGGCCGGCGATCAGCCGGTTGATGTGCGCCTGCGTGACGACGTCGAGCCCGGTGGTCGGCTCGTCCAGCACCAGCACGTCCGGCTTTGTACACACCGCCATCGCCAGCGCGATCCGCTGCTGCTGGCCGCCGCTGAATTGATGCGGATAGCGCGCCAGTGCCGACTGCGGATCCGGAATGCCCACCCGCTCGAGCCATTGGCTTGCGACCTGTGGCGGCGCCTGCCGATCGCCGCGGCTCAGTCGCCGGAGCACCTCGTCGAAGTGTCGGCCGATACGCATGGCCGGATTGAGCGAGGTGGAGGTATCCTGCGGCAGGTAGGCGATCTTTGTGCCCCAGTACCCGCGCAATGCTCGCCGGTTCGCCGCGAGGAGGTTCACACCGCCGACAACTACCGAGCCTCCAAGCAGCACTGCCCCGGGCGACCGATAGCCGAGGAGCGACAGGGCAAGCGTGCTCTTGCCGCATCCGGATTCGCCGGCGAGCCCGACCATTTTCCCGGCCGCGAGTGAGAGGTTCACGCCGGCTACCACCTGGGCAATGCTCTTGCCGCCGGACCTGTAGCCCATGGAGAGATCCCGGGCCTCGAGACGGAATCCGTCGTTCACAGCATGATTCTCTCGGTGATCTGGTCGCCAAAGACGATGGTGAGGGCATCGGCAATCAAATTGATCGCGACCGCCAGCAAGCCAATGAGGATCGTGGGCGCGATCACCACGATGGGATGAATCAGCAGCAACAGCCGGTTCTCGGCCACCATCACCCCCCAGTTCGCGCTCGGAGGCTGGACGCCGAGACCGAGATAGCTCAGCGAGGCGATGAAAATCACCGCGTATGTTAGGCGCAGGGCAATCTCCACCAGGAGCGTCGGCACGATGTTCGGCAAAATCTCCCTGAACAGGATGAATCGCAGTGATTCGCCGCGCGCACGCGCCGCAAGGATGTAGTCGCGTGGCGCGATCGCCTGTGTCGCCGCCCGCAGCACGCGTGCGATATACGGGGCGTACACCGCCGCGACCGCGGTGACCACGACCACCTGGCCGGTGCCGAAGCCGGCAATGATCACGATCACGCTCAGGTAGGTCGGCACGGCGAGCGCCACGTCGAGGACCCAGGTCACGACGGCGTCGAACCTGCCGCGGAGGTAGCCGGACACGAGCCCCACAATGGACCCGATGAGGACCGACGTGATTACCGCCAGGAGCGGCAGCACGATCACGGATCCGCCGCCGACCAGCACTCGGCTCAGGACATCTCGCCCGTAGGTATCGGTGCCGAGCAGGTGCGCCGCCGAAGACCCCTGTACCGGGGCGGCGCCAATCCCGTCGGGATTGTAGGGCGCCAGGAACGGGCCAAGTATGACGATCAGCAACTCCAGGGCCAGGAGCGCCGTGCCCACAAGACCCTGCGGCGTGGCGAGGAGCCGGCGAATGGTCCAGCGTATGCCGCTGCCGCCGGACCGCGCCGACGGTCCGGGCCTGC
>JAQBPC010000082.1 GCA_028287725.1 Chloroflexota bacterium
TCACGGCAAGCCGCGTCGCCTCATTGTAGGCATCGGAGAGGGCGGTCACCTCGCAATCGCCATACGCAGACGCGTAGACGGTCCCAACGTGATACATGGCGCTGCCGCTGACCAGGCCAAGCGGGCGATAGCCGTTGCGCCGGAGCAGGGCTGCTTCATCCGGCGAAAGGTCGCTGGAGAATACCCTGTGCTCCGGATCTGCATTCCGGATCTCCGCCAGGCGCTGCTGCGCCATAGTCGGGATGCCTCCTCCGGCAAGCGCTTGTAAGTCCGCGGCTTGCCGTTGCGACTCAGCCTGCCGCACCTGCGTGACGCGCTGCTGTAATTCGGTTCGCTGTCGAGCGGCTGCTTCCTTCGCCGCATCCTCTTCCGGACTGGACTGCTGCCAGGGGAGGCGGAACCGTGGTTTCGGAGCGAAATCCATGGATAACCTATTCCTTCGCTGCCCGACTGCTGCGGGCTCATCGTGGCTCTAGTCGCCCGAAATGCTACTACGCTCGGCGTAGGGGCACCGAAATGCACGTCGCACCGTTGCAATTCGTGTTCTCTACGAGCCTACACCATAGTTCTAGCTGAGGCTACGATTCCGGGCCAAAGAAAAGGCCTTGCGACGAAATAGTTCGAGGAGGGATGCGCGTGGGGACCGCGACCACGTGTACAGGATCAGGGAGCATTGGAGCTACGGAACGCAGATATTGGCGCTCCCGGTATGCTACGGCGTCAGGGATATCGAACGGATGCCGCAGAAGTTCTCGATGCGCCGGCGGTCGTCGCCCTGTATGACTGAGGCCAGGCTTAGGCTTCCGGCGCGAGTAGGAGCTTGAGCAGGGCCATGCGCACGAACACGCCGTTCGCGGCCTGCCGGAAGTACGCGGCGCGCGGATCGTCGTCCACATCTGGCCGTATCTCGTCGACACGGGGAAGTGGGTGCATTACGATGGCATCACGCGGTAAGAGCTCCATCGCCTCGCGATCGATGACGTAAATGCCGCGCACCTGGTCGTATTCGCCCGGGCGGTCGGCAAAGCGCTCCTTCTGGATGCGCGTTTGGTACACCACGTCGGCCGTCGGCAGCACCGATCGTAGGTCTTGCTCCTCGCTGAACACGACTCCACGGTTCTGCAAATGTTCCTTGATGTCTTCGCGCATGCCCACGGCAGGCGGTGCGACGAAGGTTATCTCAATGTCCTGGTACAACGCCAGCAAGTAGCTGAGTGACCGTACGGTGCGTCCGTTTGCCAGGTCTCCGACCATGACCACGCGAATGCCGTCGATGTGCCCAAGCTCGGACTGGATGGTGTACAGATCAAGCAGTGCCTGCGTGGGATGCTGGCCAGGGCCATCGCCGGCATTGATGACGGGCACGGGCGAGTAGGCAGCGGCCCGACCAGCGGCCCCGCTTTCGTAGTGCCGTATCACCAGCACATCGGCATAGCTGCCAACAATGCGCACGGTATCTTCAAGCGTCTCGCCCTTCAAGGCGGAGGAAAACTCGCGCGCGTTCTCCGTGGTAATCACCTGGCCGCCGAGTCGCATCATCGCCGTCTCAAACGACAGCCGCGTGCGCGTGCTGGGCTCGTAGAAAAGCGTCGCCATTATACGCCCTGCAAGCAGGGTATTTCCCCCACTCGCGGCGACCTCGCGCATTTCATTTGCCAGAGCAAATACGCGCTCCAACAGCGGGCGGTCAAACTGCTGGCTTTCTACCACATGACGCATCGGCGCAAACTCCTCCCAACCGGTGCTGCTGACTCCGCATTAGTATACCGAACGGACGAGCTCGTGCCGGAGAAGCCAGAGTTACGCCGAAACAGCGTCTGGCGGTACGCCGCCGTCAATAGCCGTGGGCAATCTGGATCGTGGCTGCCTGCATGCGCGCCATAATTGGCGCTCCGTCCGCCGCCGTGAGGAAATGGGGCTGGGCATAGTTCTCAATCAGCACGGGCTTGTAGCGAACGGAAATCAGGCGCTTCCCATAGAACGTGTAGGTGCCCACCGCCCCCTGGCGCGTTTCGGTGGACCACATTTGATCGAAGACGAAGTTGCCGTGGGCGTAAGCAATGAACTTACCCTGATAGATCTCTACTCCCTGGACCCAGTGGGGATGGTTGCCGATAACCAGGTCCGCCCCGGCTTTGACCACGAGATGCGCGATCTGGCGCGGATCCTGGTCGGCGACGCCGGGCGCGGTTAGCGGGACCGACGTGTACTCGCGGCCCCAGTGGAAGGAGACAACGACGACATCCGCGGTCTTTCGTGCAGCGCGGACCTCGCGTGCCATCTCTCCGGTGTCGATGGTCTCGCCCACGCCATTGAAGCCGAGAAAGGCGAAGGTGATGCCTTTCACGTGCTTGTACACGATATGGCCAAAGCCGTCCCACGCGATGCCTGCGTCGCTAAGGTGCTGCTCGGTTTCGGATATGGCCTGGAGCCCGTAGTTGCCGATGTGATTGTTCGGCAGATTCGCCACATCCACGCCCGCCAGCTTCAGTCCCTGCACCACGCGGGGATCGCCGCAGAACGACATCCCTGCGTTGGTAGTCGCGCAGCCGTTTATCAGCGGCGATTCGAGATTGATCAAGGTCATGTCGGCAGCGCGTGTGTACTTATAGGTGCGAAGAAATGGATAGGTGAAGTCGCCACGAACGACCATCTCGTAATTCACTGAGCGGGCGGGAATAACATCGCCCGTGGCGATAAGGGTGATCAGCTTGTGTTTGTCCAGGTGAGCGAATGAGACTGGGCGTGGGCTGAACACGCTCGAGGTCGTCACGCTCGGCAATCGCACCGGCGGCGAGGCGGGATCAGCCGGGAGAAGCTGTATCGAGCCGGCCACGGAATCTCCGAGCAGGCCGATTGGCCCGCGTGGCGCGTCCCCGGCGCGCGGCTGCAGAAAGATCAGCAGAATGGCAAAGATTACCGCTAATCGTCGCATCTGCTGTCCCTTTCAGGCCGGAGCCGCGTTACGTAGAGCAGGCCTTATGCGTGTGCCCCGTGCTTCTTAGTAGACAACAACCGTCGTGCCGACGTCGGCCCAATTCCACAGCCACGCCATCTCGCGCAGCGGAATGTTAACGCAGCCGTGACTGCCGACAGGCTCACCGGGATCCGAGGAATAGTGTGGCAGGTTTGTTCCCGGTCCATAGACCGCGCGCCAGGGTGAGTCGTGCAGGCCGTAGCCGCCGCTGAAGGGCATCCAGTAGCGTATCCATGTCGGCGCGTAATAGAATGGCGAACCAAGCGGCCAGGGAGAGTGAAATTCGAATGGTGTTTGTTTGAGGTAGACATGAAAGATTCCATGGATTGTCGGAAGCTCCGGTCTGCCTGTTGTCACGTACGTTTCGTGCGCCAAGAGCCCATGATCGTAGGCCCTAAGCACCTGGCCCTCGGTCGTAACCATGATCACCTTATCAGGTATGACCGTAAAGAATGTGTGAAGGTCCGGCGAGGGGTTTTGCGGCGTGGCAAGATTGTCTCCGCCGGGCACAAGCCCAGGCGGTCCAGGTTGCAAGATGAATGTGGTGTCCGCCGAAGTTTGGTCTATGCCGTTCGTCGCCTGAACGGTCACCTTCGTGGTGTGCGGGTGTGTGAGCGGCGCGTAGAGTCGAGCAGTGTAGACCCATCGGCCGTACTTATCGGCCACGCCCGTTGCGGTCAGAGCGACCGTGCTGGTTACCGCAAGCGTGACCGTGAGGTTCGAGCCCGGTTTGGTGGAGATGAAAACACTCTCGGAATCGCCCGCGCGGATTACTTTATGGGTCGTCGATACGAATAGACCGAGTGGCGGCCGCGGCCTGAGCTGGAAGTGCGTCGAACGTACCCTGGTGCCGTCCTGGTTGGTCACCGACACGGTCGCGTTAACGCCGACCGTTGACTTAGGGAGAAGGGTAGCTGGCGCGCTAATCACATAGCGTCCCTGTGGGTCGGATGTACCTTTTCCGCTCGCGATCACCGTTCCATCGTCTGTTACAAGTCGATAGGTCAGATCCGCGCTGGGCTCAGTGCTGACGAATACGCTGACGGTCGTGCCGGCCAGAAACGATGGCTGCAGCGGCTGTACGAAGAGCGGTGGGAGTGGTGCGGCCTGTATGCCGAGCGAGCCCGACCATGCTCCACTCAAGTCGCCACGCTGGGCAGTGACCCGAAGCGTGGCAGCGCCACCGACATGCATACCTTTGGGGATATGCCAGGAGAAGACAAATCTGCCCTGTGGATCGGCGATGCCGTTATAGCTGCTGATGAGGTTCGCGGCATAGCGGATAACGAGTGTAAGCTTGGCGAATGCGCCGGTATGCACGAACACGCCTGCCTGGCCGCCTTCGGCAGCGTGAGGCTGGATGAGGGAGACGACTACGTGAAGGCCATGGCCGGCCGGCGCGGACGTAGCGCTAACCTGGCGAACCGGCAGGAAGACGCCGAGCACAATGGCCACAAAGAAACACCAGCGAGTGACCCGCGTCATTCCGCCTACACCTCTCCCGATATAGCTGCTGTTAAAGGGTCGGATAGACGTTGGAGCGAGCGTAGCTATCCGGATTCACTATCTAGTGTAGCACTCATTCATTGCGCATTGGAAAACGAGGAGCCGTCGCGCATATCAGCCGGCTGACGTGCGCCCGTGCACGCAGGGACGAGCGACGCGCATGGCCGTACGCGACAGGATGTCGGGTACATCTGCGCTAGTCGGGGTGAATCGGGGGTAGAGCTACGGGAAGCGATGCTTTCCGCCGGAGTAGGGTCCGACGTGTTAGGACTTGGTTGGAGGTCCGCCTGGCGGTTTATACCACAATGGGGACGTCCGGGACTGCCGAGAGCATGGTTTGCTGTTGCTCCACGCTCTCGGCCCGCATGGTCGACCCGGGCGGGTGCGGACACGAATGCTTGTGCGCAGCACCCGGAAATGCGTTATCGATTGCCGACCAAGGCCTTGAACAGCTGGTTGAAGTCGGCCTTGCCGGTCTCAACGAACACGCCGCGAGTGCCGCCGACGGCCACCGTCCAATCGCCGCCGGTGTACAGCCACCCCTCTTGTGGCACCCAGTTCATCTTGCTCAACTGGGTGAATGCGCCTGCCAGGGTGTTGAACAACATCGTAACGGTGGCTGAAAACTGTGCGCTCATTGCAGCCAGCTCAGGCGACATCTCAATCTTCGCCTTATAGTTGACGAGCTTCCCTTCCGCGGTAAACTCGCCGGCGGCGACCACTCCATTGAGCGTGAGCAGGTCATCAAGCGTAGCCATCTTTGTGACCATGGGACTCCTCCTCCGCTGTCCCGGCGTGCCGGGCACACCATAGCTGGTATGGGACACACCTGCTATGGCAGGTTTCCTCCCCGCAGCATGGGTGACCAAGCAAAGGCAGGCGCCAATTGAAGGGGCGGTGTGGCCACCGCGGCTAAGTCCCTGTGGCGTCGCGGTCTTTCGAAGGCTGCGGATCCAAGCTTCCACACATCCAAGCATAGGCGCCCGATTCTATGAGTCAAGCAAACGAGCAACACGAAGCCCGGGTGTTATGCCCCTGGTTCTGCCGGTGCCCAGATTGGGGAATTGTTGTAGCGGGTTAAGCCGATTGTAGGCGCGCTTGCCGCAATGAATTACGGTAGTCGAGGCTCGAGCGGGCACAGGTGGCGCGACATGGCTCACCTTCCGGGCGTCTACGGTCCGGGGCCCTGAGCCTGTGGAAATACGCAGCGTCCGGCTGCTGCCGGAGCGCGTCAATTCACCGTCGGGTGTCACCCGGATCGTCTGGAGTCCGCGTTGAGCGAGTAGGCTTGTCTGGGCCGTCGCTCATACCCATCTCCTCCCAATGCTTCAAGTGTCTCGCGCTCTGCTTCCACCTGTATCAGCCGTTCAATAACGTCCACTACCGCGGGATCAAATTCGGTGCCGGAGCAGCGCCGCAACTCCGCCAATGCCCAGTCACGCGTTCGTGCTTCGCGGTACGGCCGTTCTGCCCGCATCGAACGGTAGGCCGCGGCAACCGCGATAATTCTGGCGCCGAGGGGTATTTCTTCACCTGCCAGTTGGTCGGGATAGCCATGGCCGTCCCAGTGCTCTTGATGCGACCGTACAATTGGCGCCAAAACCCGAAGTGCGGGTACCCGGCTCAACACTTCCTCGCCCACAATAGGATGTGCGCGTATTGTCTCCCACTCTTCCCTCGAGAGCGTCGCTTGCTTCCGCAGCACGGCATCCGGAACACCGACTTCCCCAATGTCGCACAGCCGGCTGGCCATACCCACCATGCGCGCCTCGCTCGCGGAGAGACCGCATCCTAAGGCGAGCTCTATGGCGTAGTAGGAAACATCAAGTGCGTGCACGTCGAAAATGGAACCGCGTGCCTTCACCAGCGTAGCAATGGCCTCCACGGTGCCCGCAAGCGCATCATCCTCGCGCGAGCTCTTGCTCACGTCTTCGAGCAGTGCTCCAATGGCCGGATCGCCCGCGAACCTTACCTGGTTGCGACCGAGGCTCTTGGCGGCATACATGGCGCGATCCGCCGCGGCAATCAACGCGTCGCGATCTTCGCCATCACTCTTGTACACCGCCACGCCCACTGAGCTTGTCAAGTGCGATCCGCCGCCGGCCGTAAACGAGAAGGCAGCTATCGCGGCCCGCACATGTTCGGCCGCGCTCAACGCTGCTACTTGATCGGTTTCTGGGAGAATGGCCAAGAACTCCTCTCCACCCCAACGTCCGAGAATATCGACACCCCGAAGCGCGTTTTTGGCTACAACGCCAAATTCGCGCAGGACGGTGTCGCCGGTCAGGTGGCCAAAGCCGTCATTCAACGCCTTAAAATGATCGAGATCGAGAAACAGGATCGCGCAGGTTCGCCAGTAACGATGTGCACGCTCGAGCTCGCGGTCCAGCGCGTTGTTCAACGCACGGTGATTCGGTAGCCCCGTGAGCGGATCCGTGGTGGCCAGAGCTTCCAGCCGGCTATTCGCGTCTTCCAGTGCTCGATGGCTTTCCTCGAGCTCGCCAAATGCTTGCCGAAGCGACCCGTAGAGGCGCCGATTCTCGAGCAGCGCTAGTACCTGCCGAACCAAAAGGAGCGCAAGCAACGACCAGCTACCGGCGTAGACACCTCCCGTGAGCGTCGGATCGGCATCGGCTTGGCCGGCGTAATGCACCAGAACACCTATACAGGGGATGAGGGAATACGGCAGTAGCGCACGCCAGAACGGTATTACACTGATAGCGCCGATGTCGGCCGCGGTTTCACCGGCTTTGCTTAACGGCTCTGCCTGGCGCCTGATGGCTATATAGGCGGCTAGCCCAATCAACATGTACCCAAGCGGCCAGCCCACATCGGGCACGAGGCTTCCCGTACTGTACGTGCCGTGCAGGTTCTGATAGTCGTAGACCGTGTCGGTGACGACGATAATGCCAAGCCCGATCCACAATGTCCGGATGATTCGTCCGAGCGCGCGATCGGCGGCGTAAGCAGACAGAAACAACAAGCATGAAATCAATACGAGATCGCTCAATGGGTATGCAGTACCCACAATTTGCCCAAGCACTGAATTGGCGCCTTGGATAATCGTGGGCCCCAGGATGAAATACCAGCTGAAGGTGACGAAGCCGGTCATAATAATGAGCGCATCGAAAACGTAGCGCATACGTACTGCCGCGGGTAAAGGACGCCCGAGCAGCCAGAGTATGCCGAGTAACATGCACGGATACGCTGCCAGATAGAGCGGGTCGGCCCACGATGGCAACGGCGTTGATGCATAGCCGAACACCTGCTCATAGAAGGTGTAGACCATCTGGCCAACGCCGTAGAACATGACGCCTGCGGCGAGGAGAAGGGGTGACCAGGCGTGGAGGCCCGTGGAGAGGTCCTGCCTCCGTTTGCGCGACATCCAGAATGCGCGTACGCATATGGGCAACATCGCGAGCGGGCCGGCAAACTGTGCAATGTTGTCGGCGGCTACCACCATGCTGTGACTACCGGGGCGAACGAGCAGCCAGAACGCAAAGACGAGAATAAAGATGACGATGCAGGCCAGAATCCGCCCTAGCGGCCATACGCCTGCCTCACCACGCCTCACTTTGCCTTCAA
>JAQBPC010000094.1 GCA_028287725.1 Chloroflexota bacterium
TCAGGTTGTCGAGCGCGGAAATCACCACGACTCGTCCGTTATCGCTATCAAGCGCAAATCCGATGTCACAATAATTGCTGCCACTCAGTATCTTCGGCTCGGGGTACCGATAGATACACTGGCGCTCCTTGACGAGCCGGATGAATGGCTCCGTGCCATAATGCTCCCGATACAGCCGCCAGATTCTACGTTCGTCGCATTCCTGACGCAGCATCAGGTGTGCCGTCACCAACACGCCCCGTACGGCTTCGACGGCGGTCGCCGAAAAGTGGACCGCCGGGCCAGACGACGCCGTGCCGTCTTCCGGTAGCGTGGAAAACGGCAGCTCTTGCAGTAGCTCCGCTGTGTGCCGATGCCCTACAGGGCTAAAGGATCGCATCGCCCCGCTGCGCTCAGGATGGTGAGAGTCCGCGCCCGCGGCAACGCCGCCGGCCGACGAGCCGACCTTTGCATCGATGATAATGTGGCGCTCATCCACAAGACCCCCGGCCACCAGAGGATAGATCCCCAACAGGGCTGTGGTGGCCAAGCAACCCGTTCCGCTCACACGAGTTGCACCCGTGAGCTCCGCTCGGTGCAACTCAGGCAGTCCGTAGGTAAATGATCCAAGCAAATCTGGTCGTGGGTGTGCGTGGCCATACCAGCGCTCGTACAGCGCGGGGTCCCGCAGGCGGAAGTCTGCAGAGAGATCGATCACGCAGGGCGCCAGGTCCAGGTATCTGTCGATAGTCGCGGCAGCTTCGCCGTGCGGAAGGCAGAGAAACAACACGTCACATGGAGCCAGCTCGTCGCGTCCGGAAAACATCAGGGTCGTCTGGCGTCGAAGATTTGGATGCGCCGAATGGACGTACTTGCCCTTCTTGCTTTCCGATGTGACCTGGCCAATTTGCACCGATGGATGGGAGAGCAACAACCGCAGCGCCTCTCCGCCGGTGTAGCCCGCGCCGCCAACAATGGATACTTTGATGTCTGCCACGCTAACCGCCTATCAGAGCTTCGCCGCGTGCCGTGTCCTGGCGTTGCGGGTTAGCGGTGCCATCGCGGCCATTGGCTAAAGCCGCCTGCTCCAGCACGTAATCGACCATCAGTGAGGGGATGTTCACGCCGGTCGGCGCAATGCTGTTGCGAAACTCCATGGTGGCGTTGACTTCGATCACCTGCATGCCCGCCTCGGATTCGACCACGTCGATGGCCAACAGACCGCCACCTACTGAACGGGAGGCGCGCCTGCAAATGTCTCGCAGCTCGTCGGTTACCGGGCAGTTCGTCGCGGTGCCTCCACGCGCCGTGTTGGTGATCCAATGCGCGCTGTGACGGTAAATCGCGGCGATAGTCTGGTCGTCGATGACGAACGCGCGGATATCTCGCTCAGGCTTCTTGATAAATTCCTGAATGTAGAAGATATTGTGCTGATAGCTGCCGAGCACTTCCTTGTGTTCGAGAATCGCCTCGGCCGCGTCTCGATCGTTGATTCTGGCAAGCAGCCGGCCCCACGAGCCAACGGTTGGCTTGAGCACGCAGGGATAGCCGAGCGTCTCGATCGCTGCAAGAGCCGCCTCCGGCGTGAACGCCAGCAGAGTGCGCGGCGTCGGTATGCCGTCGCGCAACAGCGCTTGCGAAGTGATCAATTTGTCGCCACAGGTTTCCAGGACCGCCGACCTATTGACCGTTGGAATGCCCCAGCCTTCCAGCACGCGGAGCGCGTATTGGGCGCGCGAGTAGGAGAGGCAGCGCTCGAGGACTATATCCACGCCGGCAAAAGCAGGTGCGCCCGCTGAGCGAGCCTGCCCTGGCTGGTATGGCAGGCCGAGGTCAAATGTTAATTCCCGGTCGTCTATCAAACGGTATGGCACGCCGCGCTCCGTGAGCGCCTCTATCAATAGCTTTTCCTCTGCCCGCACTCGCGAGAGGAGCACGCCGACAACGGGCATGGTCATCGTCGGGCTCCTTCTGCCGCTACGCTCACCATCTGCTCTGTTTCACGCATCACGCCGTCGATTGACTGCAGCACTGCCTGCATAACGTCTTCGGTAGTGGCCGTGCCACCCAGGTCCGGCGTCCGGATCGCGGACTCCAGCGAACGATCAATCGCGCGCTCGAGTACTTGAGCCGCATCGTGCTCTCCACAATATTGAAGGAGCAGCGCGGTTGCCCGCAGTGTCGCAATGGGATTGGCAACACCTCGTCCGGCAATATCCGGCGCCGAGCCGTGTACCGGCTCGAACACCGCGGGACCCGCCTCGCCGATATTCGCCGAAGCGGCAACGCCAAGGCCGCCGGTGACGCCGGCGGCGATATCAGAGAGGATGTCGCCGAACAGGTTTGTCGTAAGAATGACGTCGAAACGCCCGGGGTTGACAGCGAGATGCATGGCCGCCGTGTCTACCAGCATCTCTTCGATCTCGAGTCCCGGATGCGCGCTGATCACCGAACGGGCAGTATCTCGGAACAGGCCACAGGTCTGCGGCAGGATATTTGCCTTATGTACGATCGTGATTCGCCGCCGGCCACTCTCCTCCGCAAGCCTGCACGCTAGCTCGGCGACTCGTCTGCTTGCCGATGCACTGATCAGACGTGTGGCTTCGGCATAGTCGCCGTATGCCGTCTCACGGCCGACGTACAGTCCCTCGGTGTTCTCGCGCACGACCAACACGTCGATCCCCGGGCGAGCATCGGCTAGCGGCAAAGAACGGGAGTGGCGAATGCAGCCGAACAGGCGGAAGTGCCTGCGCATGGTCACGATGGCGCTGCGATAACCCGGTACCGGGGTAGAGGGCGAGGCGGTGGCGCCGAACAGCGTCGCGTTACAGCCGGCTATGGCCGTCATCGTCGCCTGAGGAACGGCCTGGCCGGTTCGCTCGAAGCAGGCAAAGCCGGCATCCGCGGGCACGAGATCCGCGTGAGGGACGAGCCGGCGAATGACGCGGGCAGCGGCCGGAACAACCTCCTGACCGATACCGTCGCCCGGGATAATACAAATGCGGAGTGGCGTAGGCATGGTGTCCTTTTCTGGTTTGCGAACGCTTAAGTCTCTTGGGTCAGTGATCTCCAGGGACGATTGTGTCGTATTTACTGGGCAGCTGCGCCGGCAACTACGGCGCCCGCGCGGATGGCGGCGTCCAGCTCTGGCAAGCCGACGCGGCCCCGGGCTGCCCGGTTTTTAAAGCCGGTGGTAACGGTAGCTAGCTGCTTTGGACTTAGCGCTATACCGAGCTCTTGTGCCCGGTGTTCGACAGCCCTGCGCCCCGTGAGGGCGTGCGCGAGATCCAGCCGCCGTTCCGCGCCAAACAGGGCAGGATCCAATGCCTCATATGACCTCGGGTCACGCAGCACCGCGCCAAGGTGTATTCCAGCGCGGTGCGTGAAGGCATGTGAGCCGGCAATGCTGTGATTGAAGGGAATCGGCACGCCGGTAATCTCGGAAACCATCTCTGCCAGAGGGATGAGACCGTGCAAGTTGTAACGGGCAAGAAGACCAGAGTCGGTGGCCGACAGCCGGGCTATAAGGCCCTCGAGAGAGGTGATGCCGTTCCGCTCGCCGATGCCGAGCACAGTGGTGTCGATGTAGCGTACCCCCGCTTCGAGGGCGGCGTATGCATTGGCAACGGCGCAGCCGGAATCGTTATGCCCGTGGAAGCCGAGGTCCGCATGCAATTCGTTGTGGAGCAGGCTGGCGAGCGCGTAGACCTGACGCGGCGACGCGATCCCAACGGTGTCGGCCAGGCCGATGCGCTGAACGCCAAGCGCGTCAACCGCCCGCAGAATCGGCAGGATCTCGTCGAGGTCACTGCGAAACGTGTCTTCACAGCTGAAGCGCACTTCCAGCCCAGCCGCTTGCACTTGTCGCACCGCGGCACAGGCTGCTTCAAGCACCTCATCGAGCGAACGGCCGTGACCGGCCTGTCGAAGGAACGAGGAAGTGCCGAAGAACAGATTGATGCCGTGTACGCCCGACTTGATGGCAGCTGCAATGTCATCCGGATGGCAGCGGACATGTGCGAGAATTCGAGCTCGCAGGCCCATGCGGACCAGCGCTTGCACGTCCGCCATACTTCGTTTCGAAACTGCCGGCGACGTGACTTCGAGGTACTGTACGCCAAACGCGTCCAGGGCGCGAGCAATTCGCCGTTTCTGTCCGGTGCTGAAGTAGGCATCGGCGAACTGCTCGCCCTCGCGTAGTGTCGTGTCGATTATGCCAAAGTCCTGTCGCACCGTTCGCCTCCGTCGCACATGAAAAAACCTCTTGTCCGTAAAGGGACGAGAGGTTCTCGTGGTACCACCCTAGTGCGCCGGCGCCTCACGGCGACAGCCTTAGCGAGTACAGGCATTGAAGCCGATACTCCAGCTTATGGTATCGGGAGCTGAACCCGGCATTCCCTACTATCAGCGCATGCTGATTTGGGGTAGCTGCTCAGGGGCCTTCTTCGGTACGCTGACGTGACGCCGGTTTCCAGCGACCCGGCTCTCTGGAGTCTCGCCGTGTGCGTACGTACTGTCCCCATCGCTGCGACTACATATTACGATGTGGTGTCGTGGTCGTACGGGCACGTGATGTTACTCACCGTGCGATTCGCATCGTAACACACTGATTCCTGTAGTGCAATACGCCCTGCAAATCTGCGTTTAATCGCGTCTGGCTGAAATGCATGTATCTGGCTATGCTCACAGTGACCGTGCAGGCACTGTCACAGTTGCCGGTAACGACCGCGGCTTGATTGAGATGTGATGAAGGGTGGTATGCCCTCCCATGCCTGTTGTTCATGTACTCGCGTTCCTCGCCGGCTTGTCGCTGGTGATTTTTACGCTGCGGTCGGGAATCCGAACGTTCATCATGCCGCGCAGCGTCAACGATTCGATGACCCGTGCCGTATTCAACCTGGTGTTCGCGATCTTCTTGTTTGCCGCACCACCAACCCGTGACTACGAGTATCGCGATCGGGTCTTCTCCTTTTTCGCTCCTGTCTCGCTAATTACACTGCCGCTCGTGTGGATGACCGTGGTGCTGCTGGGATATATGGGCATGTTTTGGTCCCTGGGTATCGATACTTTGGACCGGGCATTTATAGCCAGCGGTTCCTCCCTCGTGACGCTCGGCTTCGCCATACCAACAACGACACCCGGGGCGATATTGACGTTTTCCGAGGCCGCGATCGGGTTGTTGCTCGTCGCACTCTTAATTGCTTACCTACCGACTATCTACAGCAGCTTTTCTCGCCGTGAAGTTGCCGTAACCATGCTCGAGGTCCGCGCAGGGTCTCCACCCTCGGCGGTAGAGTTGATTTCCCGCTTTCATGCGTTGGGCCGGTTAGAGAAACTCACCGAGCTGTGGGAGGACTGGGAAACATGGTTTGCCGAGATTGAGGAGACACATACTTCGCTGGGAATGCTTGCGTTATTCCGGTCAACACAGCCCAATCACTCGTGGGTCACCGCCTCGGGAGCGGTGCTGGACGGAGCTTCGCTCATGGCATCAACCGTGGACGCACCGCGCGATCCGCAGGCGGAATTGTGTATTCGGGCTGGATATTTGGCGCTCCGCTATATCGCCGATTTCTTTGACATTCCATATGTTCCCGTCGTGAGCTGGGACGACCCAATTAGTGTCACGCGTGAAGAGTATGACGACGCCTGTTCGCAGCTAGAGACTGCGGGCGTGCCTTTGAAAAGCGATCGTGAAAAGGCCTGGCGAGACTTCGTGGGATGGCGCGTCAACTACGACATGGTCCTTCTCGAGCTTGCTCGCCTGACCATTGCCCCGTACGCGCCATGGATTTCCGATCGCGCGCGCATGCCCGCGCCGCAGCAGAGAGTCAAAGCTTAGGCTCTTCGTCTCATTCGCCGCGCCGACGATGCTTACCGAATTGCACCACGCAGTACCCTGGGCCCTATGCCAGCTCGAGTATGGCGGGGCAGTCCAGTGTCAGGCCACCGACAGTTGCGCTGATCGTAGGCCAGGTGCCGGTTGCCGTGAGTACTTCTACTCCGCTCGCGGTAAGCAAAATTGTATCCTCGATCTTTGTCCCGGTAATCGAGGGATTCCAGGCAAACGCTTGCGGCGCGATAACCGTCTGGTCGCCCGTCGGTGTGCCGAACCAATCCCGCGTCTCGTAGCCGGCGGCGCCACCCTGGTGATGGAGTTTCCATTCACCATCGAACCCCTCGGCGGCATACGCTGCCGCACCTGACTTAAAGATTTCAGCGGCGGTCGCGCCGTCGCGAGTCGCGGCGGCAAATGCGGCATTAACGCGTGCGCAGGCCTCATGACGGCGTGCCAGATCGGCTGGGATCGGCCCCAGCTGCACGAGGCGGGTAGCGCTGACGATCAAACCATCACGCCGCCCACAGGTCACAAGCATCGCGCGCTCGCTTACCCGGGCATGCGTTGGCAATGGATGGCGAATCTCCGCGATGCGGCGATCCGTGGCAACGAGCACCACAACAGGATCGATACTTCGGGCGGTAAGCTCTGCCGACACGCGCGCGGCGATCTCAAATTCGCTGTCACCACGGCGAACCGCCCGCGCGGCAACCTCCAGGCCGGCACCGGTCTCACGGCCCAGCGTGCGGAATCGATCGATTTCCGGCTCGAGCAGGGGTGTGCGCAGCGAAGCGAGCTCAGTTGCGCAGAGCTGAGCGCCTGCCATCGGCATATCAGTCCCCAAGCGGCTCACGCCCCGTGACTGGATAGCCTGGCCGAGCCAATCCTCAAACCAGGGCCTGCTTTCGGCATGCCAGTCGCCCGGTGGTAGCTCCTCAGTTAACAGCCGCCGTTCTTCGATATTGTTGGTCAGCAGGTGAAATCCGTCGGCATCAAAGAGCACTGCGCCGACGCCCGCCTCCATCGAGATTGCGATATGGAAGCGTGCACCGGCGGTCGCCCATGCAATGTTGCTGGTCCGGCACAGCAATATAGCGTCGAGCCCAAGTTTGGACCGAAGCTGTTCGAGTCGCAGTCGCTTGATCGCGAGTTCGTCGGTTCGATCTTCCACCGGT
>JAQBPC010000302.1 GCA_028287725.1 Chloroflexota bacterium
CGACTCTGTTGTCGTCTCGCAGGCTGCTATGCCTGCCGTCGACCCAGACGCTAACGACGGTGATAGGACACGGGATGACCCTACCGTAATCCCACCTAAAAGCAGTCGGGTAACCGTGCCGGCGATAGCGGCCGCGAACGCCGCAAGGCACGCTGGGCGTCGTCGCCTCTGGCCCATTCTCGTCGGCGCCTTTCTGGGGCTCTGCGTGGTGGCAGTAGCAGGCTGGATCGTCTTGTTTCCGAGCGCCACCGTAACGATTACGTACAGCGATCTGCCATTCGACCGCACATATCGCGCAGCGATCGGCACGGGAGGCATTGCCCTCCATCACGGTCACCTCGTGCAATCAATGTCTCGAATTGTGCCTGGTACGGGCACACGGCTCGTTCCGGATAAACACGCGACTGGGACCATTACATATGCGAACCAGCTCAATGGCTCAGTCTTCGTACCGGCGGGCACAATTGTGGACAGCCAAAGTGGCACCCGTTTCGCCACCACACAAGACATACGCGTGCCCGGAGCCGTTCACTCCTTCGCGGGAACGTCGAACGGTCAGGCCAGCGTACCCGTGCAGGCAATTGCGGGCGGCGAAGCATCTAATATAGGGGCGGGAACGATTGTCAGCATTGAAGGGCGCCTGGCCGGGGCACTGCTCGTCACCAATTATGCGGCGATGGCGGGCGGTACAATGCGCACGGTTTATAGCCTCACCAGTGCCGATATCGCCGCGCCTGAGGCACAACTCCGCAGCCTTCTTGCAACATCGGAAATCGACACATTGAACAAACGGTACGCCAAAAGCCCGGTACGTGAGATTGGGCCGCAACGCAGTCTTCAAAGCCAGGTCGATAAGCTCGTGCAACACGGTAGACCATATGCACGAGTTACCGTTTCCATGCGAACCGACATCTCGTACATACACCAGGAAGATGTCGCGGCGTTGGCCGCCTCCAAGCGGCAGGCAGACATTGCCGGCTCCAATCAAGTGGTCGTTCCCGGAACTGCTGCCATGACAGTAACTCAACAACGAACGGGTTCACTAACGGCGCTCTTCATTCATGTCACGGCCCGCACGGCCCCCGTGATAGACACCGCCAATCTCAGGGCGTTGCTGACAAGTCGTAGCGTGGCGGAGGCTCGCCAATTACTTGATGGCAGTGCTCGGAATGGCAGATGGCGCTATAGCCTGAAAACTTCGCCGGATTGGGCGCATCGGTTTCCGGTCGCACGCGAGCTAATCACCATTAGAGTCGTACGCGCCGGCTAATTCGCCAGAGTGAGCCACGGCACGCCCATCGCTGCGTGTGGAACAGGATTCCACTATCGAGTCACGACACAGGGATTTGAACGCCTACCTTGGCTGCCCTGTGGTATCATTTCGCTCGTGCGCTATCTCAGCCTGGATGTTGGCAACCTTTGGATCGGTATCGCTCTCAGCGATCCCACTGGTTTTTTGGCCACGCCGCTCTACACACTGCGACGTACAGAAGCGCATGGGGAGCGCATTCGAGCCCTGATTGCTGAACATCAGGTCGAGGAAGTGATCGTCGGGCTGCCACTCAACATGGACGGCAGTAGCGGCCCCCAAGTGGAGGAGACTTACGCCTACATTGAGGCACTCGGCCCTCTCGAGGTGCCGGTCAGATTCTGGGACGAACGCTTGTCGTCCTGGGAAGCCGAGCAAGTAATCGCGCGAGTGAAGGGTCGTACGCCGCGCCGGCGTGAGCGTCTTGATGCAATCGCTGCCGCGATCATGCTACAGGACTACCTCGATGCGCAGCTCAGGGAACGCCGGCTGGCCGACGGCTCGAACGGCTAGTGGTGCTCCCGTGACCCGCCAGACCCAGGACGAGAACTACAATTTGCGTTATTGTGTATCTTCGTGGGTTGGTAGCAGCTCCGAACCGCAGTAAAGAGAGGCATTCGGCATGTCCCACGATCAACAGAATGACCGGCTACGGAGGCTTCGAGCCGCACGCGGTGACAATGCAACGCGTTTGGAGCCAGTCCGTGGCGGCCAGCAGGCGGGCTATAGTGGCAGCTGGCCTGTCGCTAACCCCATCCAGTCGGCGCCTTCCAGCGGACACGGCGGCGCGCTGATTGGATTATTATTGCTGGTCCTTATTGCCGGCGGTGCAATCGGCGGCGTCGCGTACGTCCTTCACAAGTTCCACTCATCGGTGGGCGGACCGCGTAAAACCGTGCATTTCGTGGTACAAAAGGGCGAAGGTGTTAGCGCCATAGCCAATCAGCTGGAGAAAGACGGACTGGTATCTAATAGCACACTCTTCCAGCTGTATTATCGTTTTAACGGCGGCTCAGGCGGCATCCAGGCAGGTCCGCACGTACTCAATTCAGATATGTCGCTTGATAAGATCGCCCAGGTACTCCAATCCCCACCTCCCACCGTCACCGTACCGGTCACACTGGACAATCAATACAATATCCTGGCTGGGAAGCGGGCAGAAGAGGTTGCCACCATCCTCGACAAGTACCACATCGCTCCATACAAGGACGTGATGAACGAGGTTCTGCACGGCAACTACAATTACTGGTTCCTCAAAGGCAGGCCCGCGGGCGCTTCACTAGAAGGTTTCCTGGCGCCAGGCGAATATACGTTGGCGCCACACTCAAACGCGCATAGCGTGGTCGCTCTCATGTTGCGGCGGTTTGGGCAGAACTTCACGCCGAAAATGCAGGCTCAGGCGAGCGCGGCACACCGCAGCATCTTTGAGGTTGTTACTATTGCCTCGATCGTGCAGCGCGAGAGCTCGTTGCCTAAAGTTCAGCGGTACATCGCCGGTGTTTACTTCAATCGTTTGGTGAACACGGCTGTGGTCGACAATCGCCTGAACGCCGACCCGACTGTTCAATATGCGATGGGTTACAGCCAGTTGGAGCATACGTGGTGGCGGCAGGGTCTGGATTTGCAGATTGATAACTCATTCGACTCGCCGTATAACACCTACCGTGTCCGAGGGCTGCCGCCAGGCCCAATCAGCAATCCGGGACTCACCGCGCTGGCTGCCGCGTTGGATCCGGCGCCGTCGAATTACCTATTCTTCCAGTCAGTCGCAAAAGCCGGCGCCCGCAGCCGCACCTATTTCTGCGTCACACTAGATTGTCAGACCAACGGGACGGGCGTGCCCGTACAATGAGTGTAAGGAGTTAATGCATGATTTCAACCGGTGACTTAAAGCGCGGCATATCAGTTGAGCTAGACGGTGAGCTCTATCGCGTGATGGAATTTAACCACATCAAGATGGGCCGCGGCAGCGCCCAGGTCCGGCTGCGGCTGCGGAACCTACGTACCGGCTCTATCACTGAGAAGACGGTGCAGGCCGGCGAGCGGTTCCAGCGAGCGCGGCTAGACTCAAGCACCGTGCAATTCCTTTATGCCGACGACGACACCTATCATTTCATGAATACTGAGACGTACGATCAGCTTGCTATTCCTGAGTCACTCATTGGCGATGACACCAAGTTTCTCAAAGAGAACATGGAGGTCGAGCTGTTGAGCTATGGCGATGAGCCTATAGCCGTCGAC
>JAQBPC010000305.1 GCA_028287725.1 Chloroflexota bacterium
CGGAATGATAGGTGCGACAGGACTAATTGAGAACGCGGGCGCCGCATCGCCGGCACCTCCGCTGGCGCCAATGCGCGCAGAGGCTGTACCTGAGTGCGCATGCTCAGTGTCAACCGCAAACTGCGCCTGAGATTGATGGTAGACTAACCACTCAGCAGGCAGCCGGCCGTTGCTGGTCTGGAAGCTTTTCTCAAAGCCGTTATTGAATGAAAGATCGATCGGGCTCCCGCCAAACAAGGCACGCTGCGAGGCGGCGGCCGGTTTGGCTGTGCCGTCGAGATGAAAGAGACCATAGTCATAGTCGGCCGGCCCAGATACAGCGCCAGCCGGAATAGCCCCCGGTGCAAAGTCGTATAAAATCCACGGTGCGGCTGGTGGCAGACCCAGCAATTGCGTGGCGTATTCGACGGTCCGGTAATACTGATCTTGATATTCCTCAAGCGCGGCGGTAACGGCTGACAGCCCCTGGATCTGATTGCAGGTGCACGTCGAAATGCCCGTCTCGCCTACATACAGCGGAACAGGAGCAACAATTTGCACTGCTCGCCTGAACGTGGCGTAGGCGAGTGGAGCCGGCGAGTAGTAGTGCAGTGTATAGAAATCGGGTGGGGTTGCCCGAACCGCTTCTACCAGAAACTGCATGCCTCCTATACTCTTTTGCCCTGACACCGACACCGTCACGGGAATACCGCCAGCAACCTGGCGCACATAAGGGATCATCCGACGTGTCCAAGCCATTGCCTGGGGGTCAGTCGGATCAATTTCGTTTTGCAACTCTACGAAGGCGATGCTGTGTTGAGCAGCATGCGGAGCCAGCACAGCATGCGTCCAGTGCTGGCTGCCGGCGATGTCGCCATAGTCGTGCCACCAGTCAAACAAGGTGAGTTGCACGCGCAATCCGTGTCTTCCTGCTATTGTCAGCAGAGCCGCAAGTTGGTTGAGCATGATGGGCTGCGGATGCGGATAGCCGAACGTATAGGCCGGAACTGTGATCCGGACGGTATCGCCGTGTAGGGCACGGATGCGCTGAAAGTCCGCATCGATTGTGCCGGGATTCCAATTGGTCCACATATCTGACCAACCGTTTTGGGCAGGATAATAGTTCATCAGCTTGAGGCCGCTTAAACGTGTTGCTATACCGGACGTCGTGGACACTGGCATTGTTGGAGCCGAGACTGACAGCGTTGAGAGAACAAAGCACAGCACCATCAAGGCTCGCCCGCGCAATAGGGCCACCACTAATCCAACGCCTTGCACGCTTCACTCCAGCGACTGCGCCTTCTAAGCCGTCGCACTCTCGCGCTGCGTACGCGCCAGGCAAGCGTCTTGGTATGAAATCCTGTCATGATCTAGCCAGCCTCTACTTCGGCCCCATGAACGGTTTCCAGTCTGCAAGTTGAGGCTTGGCTCGACCGTTGCGCTCGGTCGAGGATCTCCTGGATTGCTTTGGCCAGGACGTCGGCATGTTCCTTGATCGCCGAGAGGTGGGTGCCGGGCACGACGGTGGACTCGGTCACCTGGGCAAGGCGCGCCCAGCCCCGCGTGGGATCGCGCTGCCGAGTTGCGGCTACATCGCTAGCCCAGAAGAGGGCAAGTGTTCCAGGGTACCGCCGGGGGGTATAGCCGGCTGCCGTCCACGTGTAGACGCCTACGACGTCTCCCTCGCGGAGAGCCGCGGCTGTGGCAGCGGCGTCGCGGCCATACCGCGCCTGTCGGCTTTCGTCCCGACCCGAGTGGCCCAGCCTCCTGGTCCTGCTCCACGCGTGCCGGACAGTTGCCCGGATCCGCGCCGCGGGCGTGAGCCGTTGGAAGTCATTGACGCGTGCGCTGTAGCTGCGCAGGCGCAGGTAGAGGACCAGTTGGTCATCCCAGCCACACCCGCTCAGCCTGCCGTACCAGCCCAGCAGACGACGGACGAGCTTGACGCGCGCCCGCGAGAACGTGGTGTCGATCATCACCACCAGGTCGACGGCCTGCTCGCTGGTGCGCAGCTGCTGGGCCATCTCGTAGGCCACGAGCCCGCCGTTGCAGAAGCCTCCCAGGGTGTACGGGCCCTCGGGCTGCACGGCGCGGATAGCCGCCACGTAGTCCGAGGCCATCGCCTCGACGGTCCGCGGTATGGGTCTACCACCCACACTGTGCGGCTGGAGGACGTAGAAGGGGCGCTCCATTCCCAGGTGCAGGGCTAGTTTGGTGGTATAGAAGCCGCCCCCTTCCATATCACCATGGGCAAAGAAGAACGGTCGCCCAGTGCCGCCGGCCTGAAGCTGCACGAGCAAGGATTCCGGCTCCGCGCTGTCGGGCTGTGCCATAGCGGCCGCCAAGCGCTCGATTGTGGCGCCGGCGAACAAGGTGGAGAGCGGCAGTTGCTCCCCGCAGGTCTCTCTGATGCGGAGCATCAGGCGGGCGGCCAGCAGCGAGTGGCCGCCCAGGTCGAAGAAGTTGTCCTTGATCCCGATCGGGCGGGCGTCCAGCAGCTCTTCCCAGATCGCCACCAGCTGGCGGTGCAGCGCCAGTTCCGGCGCGACGTAGGCCACCGCTTGGCTACGCTCGCCTGCGCCGGGCAGGGGCAGCGCCTGGCGGTCCACCTTCCCGTTTGGCGTCAGGGGCACGGCGTCTAGCCAGACGAAGGCGGAGGGGACCATGTAGGGCGGGAGCGCCGTCTGCAACGCGGCGCGAAGTGCATCCGCGCCGGCGGGCGCCCCCTGCGGGACCAGGTAGGCCACCAGCCGCTGGTCGCCCGGCCGGTCCTCGCGCAGCACGACCACCGCATCGGCCACGCCCGGCTCGCGACGCAGCAGCACCTCGATCTCGCCCGGCTCGATGCGGAAGCCGCGCAGCTTGACCTGCTGGTCGATGCGCCCCAGGAACTCAAGGTTCCCGTCCGCCAGGTAGCGCACCAGGTCGCCGGAGCGGTAGAGCCGTGCCCCAGGGCGACCGCTGAAGGGGTCGGCGACAAACTTCTCTGCCGTGAGCTCGGGCCGGTTGAGGTAGCCGCGCGCCACTCCAGCACCCCCAATGTACAGCTCGCCCGGTACGCCAATCGGCACCGGCCGCAGGTACCGGTCGAGAATGTACACCTGGGAATTGGCGATGGGGCGACCGATCGGGAGCGGCTCGCCGCTCTCGCCGAGTTGCGCGGGGATGGGGTAGCAGCAGGTAAAGGTCGTACCCTCCGTCGGGCCGTACCCGTTGATAATCTGACATCCGGGAAGCTCGCGCAGCGCCTTCCGCACGTGGGCGGGCGAGACAACGTCGCCGCCGGTCAGCAGATAGCGGAGCGGCTTGAGCGCAGCGAGACTCTCATCGACCATCGCATTAAACAGCCCGGAGGTAAGCCAGAGCGTGGTCACCTGGTGCCGCGCAATCACCTGCCCTATCTCGCACGGGGAGAGTGTGCCGGGAGGGGCGACGGCGAGCCGTGCCCCATTCAACAGACAGCCCCACAGCTCAAAGGTGGCTGCGTCGAACGAGATCGGGGCGAGCTGCAGAAACACGGCATCCGGCGTCAGCGGGACGTAATCAGCCCCTTGCACCAGCCGCACCACGTTTCGATGAGTGACGGCGATGCCCTTGGGCGTGCCGGTAGAGCCGGAGGTATACATGACGTAGGCCAGGCTACCGGCGGACGCTTCGCTCTCCAGGCTATCTGCGCGCTGCTGGCGGATTGCGCCCCAATCGCGGTCCAGGCAGACCACCGGGATGCCGTGGCGAGGCACCGCACCGAGCAGGTGCTCCTGGGTGAGGAGCAACAAGGCTTGCGCGTCGTCCAGCATGAAGGCCAGCCGCGCGCTGGGATACTGCGGGTCCAGGGGCAGGTAGGCGCCGCCAGCCTTGAGGATGCCCAGCAGCCCCACCACCATCTCCAGCGAGCGCTCGAGGCAGACGGCCACCAGCACCTCCGGCCCCACCCCCAGCGTCAACAGGTAGCGGGCAAGCTGGTTCGCACGCTGGTCCAGCTCCCGGTAGCTGAGCCACTGGTCCTCGAAGGCCACCGCCACTGCATCCGGGGTGCGGGCGGCTTGGTCCTCGAACAGCTGATGCAGGCAGCGGTCCGCGGGGTATGATGTGGCGGTCGCGTTCCACTCAACGAGCAGTTGCTGGCGCTCGTCGGCGGAGAGCAGGGGCAGGCTGTCGATCCCTTGCTCCGGGTCGGTCACTATCGCCCCCAAGAGGGTGGTGAAGTGCCCCGCGAGGCGCTCAATGCGCGATTCATCGAAGAGATCGGTAGCGTACTCCAGCACGCCCGCCAGGCCGTCGGCGGTCTCCGTCAACTCGAGTGTGAGATCGAACTTCGCCGTGCAAGCCTGGACGTGTACCGGCTCGGCGGTCACGTTGGGCAGTGCCCACGCCGCTCCCAGGCTGGTTTGCAGCACGAACATGACCTGGAAAAGGGGATTGTAGGCCTGGCTGCGGGGCGGATTCAGCACTTCGACCAAGGCCTCGAACGGCAGGTCCTGGTGGTCAAAGTCCGCCAGAGTATGGTCTCGCACCTGCCCCAGCAAGGCACTGAAGCTGGGGTTGCCAGTCAGGTTGGCGCGCAGTACCAGGGTGTTGACAAAGAAGCCGACCACCCCTTCCAACTCGGCGCGGGATCGCCCAGCGACCGGAGTGCCTATGCAAGAGTCAGTTTGCCCGCTGTAGCGATAGAGCAAGACCTCAAACCCTGCCAGCAGGGTCATGAAGAGGGTCGTGCCGGCGTGCCGGCTGAGGAGCCGCAGCTGCTCGGTCAGGCCGCGTGGCAACTGGAACTGGTAGCTCCCGCCGCGGTAGGACTGGACCGGCGGGCGCGGGTGGTCGGTCGGCAATTCCAGCAACTCAGGTGCATCGGCCAGGCGCGCTCTCCAATAGTCCAGCAGCCGTTCGCGCGTGCCACCGGCTAGCAGGTTGGGCTGCCAGGAGGCATAGTCGGCGTACTGGATGGGCAGAGCCGGCAGCGCAGAGGGCTGACCCGTTACCTCGGCGGTGTACAAAGCGCTTAGCTCTCGCCCCAGAATGTCGTTCGACCAGCCATCGGTGACGATGTGGTGCAGCGTCAGCAGAAAGATGTGATCGCTTTCGCTAAGCTGGAACAGGCTGGCGCGCAGCAGCGGACCTGCCTCCAGGGCGAAGGGCAATCGAGCATCCTCGTGGACTAGTCGGAGTGCCGCGGCTAGCCGTGTGTCAGGGTCCAGCTCGCGCAGGTCCACGCGTTGCAGCGTGACCAAGGCCGGAGCCGCAATCTGCTGCACTACCTGCCCCACCTCTTGGAGGAAGGTAGTGCGCAGGCTCTCATGGCGCCTAACAAGCTCCTCCAGTGCGTGGGAAAGCGCTGTCGGGTCGAGTGGGCCAAGGAGCCGCCAGGCCAGGGAGACATTGTACAGCGCGCTGCCTGGAATCAGCTGGTCCAGGAACCTTAGCCGCTGCTGCGCGAAGGAGAGCGGCACCGGCACGTCGGCCGCCCGGCGCGGGATGGCCGGGCCCTGCCGGACGGGAGCCTGAGCGGCCCCGAGCTCCGGCGCCAGACCAGCTACGGTAGGCTGCTCGAACAGACGCCGCAGCGGGAGGTCGATGCCGACGGCATCGCGGATGCGGGCGATCACCTGCGTGGCGCGCAGCGAGTGGCCGCCGAGCGCGAAGAAGTCCTCGTGGATGCCCACGCGGTCTAGCCCGAGCACCTCGGCGAAGATGCGCGCGAGGATCTCCTCCGCCCGGGTGGAGGGCGGCACATAGCCCTCCCTGGTTTCGACTTGCGCCTGGTCGGGGTCCGGCAGGGCCCGCCGATCGGCCTTCCCGTTCGGGGTCCTTGGTATCGCATCCAGCATCACGAAGGCGCTCGGCACCATGTACGTGGGCAGTGACTGCTTGAGGAACTGGTGCAGGTCCGCGACCGTGGGTGCTGACCCGGGAGTGGGTACCAAGTAGGCGACCAGGCTCTGCTCGCCGCGTGCGTCCGCGCGGGCCAGCACCACGCTCTGACGGACAGCACTATGCCGGTTTAGCGCGCCTTCGACTTCGGCCGGCTCGATACGCACGCCGCGGATTTTGACCTGGTCGTCAATGCGACCCAGGACCTCGAGCATGCCGTCCGGCAGGTAGCGGCCGAGGTCGCCAGTGTAGAAAAGCAGATCCCGATCGTCGTCACGGAAGTGATTCTTGATGAACCCGTTCTTTGATTCGGCCGCGCCAGTGATGTAACCAAGTGTTCTGAATGGGGTACGAATGACTATTTCCCCAGGCTCTCCAACCCCACACAGCTGTTTTCCTTTGGAAAGTACGAGAGCCTGAGTCTGAGGCATCGGGAGACCAGCAGGCTGAACGCCTGGTATAGCATTTTGTGGTACGCGATACCAGAACTTCACCATTGTGGTCTCAGTAGGACCGTAGAGATTGACGATCTCGCATGAACCCTGCAATCTCGAGCGCCAGAGCTGCACCAGCGTATCGGGCAACGGCTCTCCGGCGAAGAACACATATCGAAGCGCGGGTAGCGACGTGCCGGATGGTACGTCAATCAGCCAGGCATGTGCGAGTGTTGGCACCGAATGCAGGACCGTGACTTTTTCTCTGGCCATCCAGGGCAAAATGTGTTGGCCGACCAGGGTTGAGATGGAATTTTCGGGAAGGCACAGGGTCGCGCCGCTGGTAAGAGGTAAGAAAACGTCGCGCAGGAGCATATCGAACGACAGGCCGGTAAGCTGTGCGATCCGATCGCCCGGCGCGATGCCGAAAGTCTGGCACTGCCAGGCCAGAAAGTGGCTCAATCCCTTGTGGCAGCCAAGCACGCCTTTAGGTACGCCAGTGGTACCAGAGGTATAGAAGAGGTAAGCTGCCTGGTCCGGCGAGATATCCGGCAGCGGAGGTTCGGAGCACAGTTCCCTGACTGGCGTCACAACTCCGCCCGTCTCGCTATCCACATCAATCACACTGAGGTGCGAATGAGCCTCTGGCGATGCTGCATCGCTGCCAGAAGACCCGATACGCAGCAGCCACCCGGCATGGGCAATTTCTAGCATAAGCTTGCGACGCTGCTGTGGCAGCGTCTCGTCGATGGTGAGCATCACTCCGCCGCTCATCAATATGCCGAGCATGGCGGCAATGAGCCCAAAGCTCCGATCACCTGTGATCCCTACAACTTCACCTTGCTCAAGTCCTTGCCCGAGGAGTAGCCGCGCAAGCGACCGGGACGCATGGGCGAGGTCACTATAGGTCCAAACCCTGCCGCCCTGGCTGATCGCGTGTGCGACTGGCGTGCGTTCTGCCCACGCGACAAACTGTGTCGATACTGGGTCGAAGTGTGGTTCCGGCAGCGGCGCCCTGGCATCGGGTAGCTTCTGCCCGGCACTCGAGGTTACTAGCGAATATGACGCGATTGGGCTGGCCGGCGTGGCGGTAATCTGCTCGAGGAGGGCGAGATATTGTTTGAGGAACTCGGCCATCCGCTCTGGGGCAAAAAGTTGGGCATTGTATATCAACCGGCAGGTGATTCCCTCGTCTTGTTCGATGACATTCAGTGTCAGGTCGAACTTCGAGTTCGACGCACGTGCCGGTGTCTCGACGGTCAGCCCGGGCAATTCAATTGTGGCGTCCTCGGGGAAACTCATGTCAGACAGTACCTGAAACAGGGGCATGGAGCTCAAATCTCGGTCTGGTCCTAGCAATCCCACCAATTGCTCGAAAGGCGCGGCCTGGTGTGTATACGCGCCTAAGGTTGTTTCGCGTACCCGGCGCAACAGACTTTGAAAGCTTGGGTTACCCGAGAGACTGCTACGTAGAGCCAGTACGTCGACAAAGGTGTCTAGCTCCGCCCGTGTGTGTGCGGTGGCGGGCACCCCCACCAAAATGTCGTCCTGCGCTGTATGACGGTGCAGCAGAATCTTGAATGCTGCCAACAGTGTCATGAACAACGTGGTGCCCTCATGCTGGCTCAGTGTCTTGAGATCTACATGCACGTCCCTCGGCACAACCAGAGACTGCAGCGCGCCCCGGAAGGTCTGAACCGACGGGCGCGCATAGTCGGTGGGCAACTGCAGGAGAGGGTGAGTGCCCTCGAGGTGTTGCGGCAAGTAGGGAAGCGGCCGATCAGTAGGCACCTCTCCAGCCGGCGGTGCCGCAGCTGAAGGTTGCCCGCCGGAATGTTGTGCCTGTTCTAGTACGTGTCCTTGCGTGAATTCAAGCCAGCGAGAGGCAAATCCATCGGCATTGCCCGGCAGCTCCTTCATGTGCTTTCTCCTGCCAGTTGGAAATACGCCACACTGTAGACGCCGTCTCAACGATCAGCATTTCGGTCATCGAGCCGCCCACCTGCTCGAGCGACTATGCTTCGCGCAACCACTTGCGCGGCATCGATCGTCTTCAATCGCCATCGAGGTGGTTGCTCAGCAAAGAGCAGAGATAGCTCTGTACAAGCCAGCAGGACAACGTCGGCGCCACCGTCGATAGTTTCCTGGCCGCTCAACTCGACATCATTTCGTGCGGACCGCAGGTCTTGATAACCCGACTTCACCCCGGTTGGCCCATAGATCGCGGCCATTACCCGCCTCTGAGAAGATGGGCCTGGTACAATCACGTCGACGCCATACCTTTCGAACGCGCGGGCGTACAGTCCGGACGCGAGGGTCCCGTCGGTCGCTAGCAAGCCCACTTTCCTTATTGCGGGTGCGCTCGCGAAAGTGCCGGCCACCGCTTCGTCGATCCAATGCAGCACGGGGACATGCACGGACGCAGCAATATCATGGATGAAGGCGTTCGCGGTATTGCATGCCATCACGAGTAGGTCCGCTCCCGCGCGTTCCAGGCGTTGGGCCATGTCAATGAGCATCGGTCTGGGATCATTGCCACACCCTAGCAAGAATGCTGTGCGATCCGGTACAGATGGCCGGCTATCGATCAAGACGTGGAGATGATCTTGATCGCGTAGCGCATAGGTCGAATCGACGATTCGGCGGTAAAAATCGATAGTTGCGGCCGGGCCCATTCCGCCCAATACTCCAACGGTGCGCCCCGAACCGTCCGGCTCTGCTTTGATTTCGACCATTGCCAACTCTCCTAGACCTTCTATGCGCTCAACGTAGCCAGTCTGGACGTGTTGAGCCGCTTTTTCCTGCTATGAGGTCATTCGTGGCGTTGTCGATAAGTTGTCCTCATCGATACTTTGTCCACCTTCGTTCTCCGCTCGCGAACGTTTTGTCTGTACCAAGCGCGTATGCCATTGGCGAGCGGCGATAACCTGAATGCCAACTACCGCGGCACCGGTGGTTTGCGCGCCTAGCCAAGCCCACCCAGCGCCGACAACGCCAAGTGACGGGAGGAGCAGCCAGGCAAGAATAAGTGCAATCATCGCCATGGCTATGTTGAGCAATGCAGCTTGTTTCAGCTTTCTCTTTACTCGAAGGACTGAGACATAGACGTTGGTAACAGCATCGGGCACTGCGGAAATGATGAGAATCGTTAACAATGCCACACTATGGCTCGCGTAGTTCGTCCCGAAGACGTCGATGACATACTGCCCGGCGAAGAACAAAAAGAGCATGGCAGGTACGAGCAGTAGGGTAATAAAACTGCAACTCGATATAACCTTCAGTCTTAGGTCGGCTGCGGTATGTGATCCTTCGGCAAAGAGTGACGTTGCCACAGCAGGAGAAATGATGAAAAAGATACCCCCGATCATCCAGGTGGTATAAAAGTAGGCGGTATCCGCCGCCGAAAGCCGTGCGGTGATAATCAATGGAAGAAGGTACATTGGGGCGACTCCTCCAAGGCTGATGCAGTGGTAACCCAATGAGGAGGAGAACGCCGCCGGCATCTGCCGTATGGTGCCGCGCAGGACAGGCCGGTAATGGCGCCCTAGGCGTGCGACCAGCATGACTCCGGTGACTGCCGAAGCTGCGCTTGCTGCTACAGATGAGTCCAAGATACCGACTGCTTTTAAAGGCGCCGGAATTGTGAACGCTACCAGCAGCACGTTCTTGAACAATCCGAACGTTGCATCGCGCGCGAGCATTTTGCCTGCCGCACGCTCCGCTATAAAGACATCGTCAAGCACCGAGGTAAACGACCATATTGTCACGCCGAACACCAGGCTAACGGCGTAGGCAGGATCATCTTTCACCATCGAGAAGTGTGGGGAGATCAGGGGCAGAGCGCCAACGAGCACCGCCCCCGCCCCGAGGCCGGTAAGAAGGCTGCAAACGAGCCGCGTGTTGAGGGCAAGCGACCAAGCCCGACCGGGAGCACTGCCTGGCAGTGCCTGAATGAGTGAGGTACCTAGGCCCATTATCGACAGCGCTGAAGTCAGCGTTAGGGCGGAAAGCAACGCAGCGGCAAGCCCAATATCACCTGTAGGGTACAAGTGCGCTGCTACAATCCAGAAAAGGTAGCCAAACAGCGAGTTTATGACGGTCGCGCTCATCATGTAGACGCTGTTGCGCAATAAGGAGTCACTGCGTATGCGTTGCACCAACAGGGGCGCCAGGCGCCATGGTCTGCCGATATTCTCCCTGAGCAGCGTTAGCGTGACCACCGTTCACCTACCCGCGATGTATTGCCCGCAGCCGCGCATCCTGGTACACGTTCAGCACACGCTCAACAACGTTGGCTGCACTATAGTTCGCCGCACAGGCCATAGCACCGGCCCTGCCCATTCGCGTGGCCTGGGCGGAATCGTCAAGTAATTGGCGCAGGGCAGCGGTGAGAGCCGTCGCGTTGCCCGGTGTAACCAGCAAGCCGGTGCGGCCATCTTGAACGATGTCGAGCATGCCACCGGCCCGGCTGGCTATAACTGCTTTACCACGCGCCATGGCCTCAATAGCGACCAAGCCGAAGGGTTCTGGCCATAGTGCCGGACTGACCAGGAACCGGCAGTGATCCATCGCCCTGAGCACATCTTCATGCGGTTGACCAGGGTACATCATGACCCCAGAAGGGAGTGAGGTGGGCGTGTCCAACTGCACTGGGCCGATCAGGACAAGAGGAACGGGCGTGTGAAGGCTCCCGTAGGCATCAAGCAGGACATGAAGACCCTTGTGGCGGCTAAGCTGCCCCACAAACAAGATGTAATCGTCGGGCAAATACGGGAGTGGAGAGCCTGGGCCCCTATGGGTCACTTCTTCACGGACGAAGTTGGGAATCGTGACAATATGTGATCCGGCCATTACGGCATCGCGCGCATGCACCTCGGCAACGTAGGAGCTGATGGCAATAAAGGCATCAATATTTCGATACACGCGGCGCCCGGCCTGCAGGCCGGCTGTAATGAGCAGACCTTTCACCATGCCGTACTGATCGCGGGCACATAGGAGGCAGTGGCTACTCAGGTAGTACGAACACGGCATTGCACCGTGATACAACAGCGACTTCTTCGGACATAGCAGCGCGTAGTCGTTGAGCGTGGCGACTGCCGCGAAGTCACGCTTGTGACTTGTGGACAGCGCGGAGAGCATCATCCAGTTATGCCCGTGTACAACGTCAGGCTTTTCCTTGGCGATGAGACGCTCTATTTGGCGGACCAGCAGCGGATCAGGGACGGGCGGATGAAATTGGCGGTCTGGCTGGTTGAACACGAACGGCAGCCGCTGAGTGGCGCCTTGCATGCGGTGCACCACAACGGAACCCTGGTGCTCACAACGTGCAAGCCCCTCATGCCACAGCGTCGCGACCAACACATTGTGACCACGCGCGCTTAGCTCTGCGCTCAGGTCCGCGACGGCCTGCTCGGCGCCCCCAACGTACGGCGGGTAGAATTCGCTAACCATCAAAATCTTCATGGCGTGTCCGCCGCCGACGTTGACTTGCAGGACGCCTGCGAACCTGCAGCGCGAACCCACACTATTAGGCTGGCGAGGGCGCCCCGGCGCCCACGGATGCCTAAGTTGATCCTGAGCCGATCTAGGCACCCGTCGGCCGGTATAATGCCGCTGACCGAGCCCGACCAGCGACTCCCCGAAGTCAGCGCAATTGTGCGCTCCTTCCAGCTTTGGGCACCGTTGATAAACGGGGTAATCCTATAGGTTTGAGCTGCACTGGTGTGATTGTTAATGCCAACTGTGACCGTAAGGCTTCTGGTTGCAGGCGCCGTAATGACGCTAGCGGTTTTCGACCAAGGGCCGGTCAGATAAAACTGCGTGTAGGGCTTGCCGGCAGGTTGAGGCAACAACGTCATAGTCAGTAGAACAACTACAGTGACGATGCTCAGGCCCGTTACAAGCATCAGACACGCCGGTGCGCCAGTCCAAAGGGTCTTCCGTGGGTCCGCACGGTTAACCGGTGTTCCTGGCTGCGAAGGCGGAAGCCCCGCCTTAACACGCAAAACTGCCGCGCAAATCGAAAGGGCGATTAAAGCATCGATGCCTGCCAGAATGCTGACTGTAGACAACCGGATCGCGGCAGAATTCAGCGCAAGCCCTACGAACATGTAGCTGAACAGGCTTAAGAGCGCGCTGAGTGCCAAGGTCGGAACTACGTCGAAGCGCTCCTGGAACCCGAAAATCACCGCAATCATGGCATAGCCTGGTAAAAGTAGTGCAAAGGGTAAGACGATCACAGCGCGGAGGGCTTGCACGGGCTGGACAACACCCAATGTCATGACCGCGGTTGCTGTGAGCAATCCGAACGGCCGCCAAAACGGTGAAAGAGCATGCGCCGGAAGGCGGTATTGTCGGATGATGTGTGATGTCATTCGCGGTCCTACTGTCCGTAATCGTTCAACGGCAAAAGCCACTTGCCGCCCGCACCGTGCGCCCGGGACCATGATGGTGGAAACGATGCGGTCCGGCCCACGTGGCGATAAGTCGATATTGATGAGGCATTGACCGTTTTCACCACCTGCGGCGCCGGCACACGCATTGATTTTGAGAAACCTGGCTTGGTACGGATCGGCGCTGGTAGCGCCGGCGAATGAGAGCCAGGGCAATGATTTGCGAGGTGGAGCGTCTGAAAGCTGCAAGCACCGTCAATGCGCTGGCGGACTATCGTGAGGAAAGCATAGTTCAACCCGATACGCCTTCCTGCCACTGTCGCAGAATGCACCGTTGTGATTGACGGCCGAACCCGTGTCACCGACGTGGGTTTCCAGGACAAGGTAAGAGCCGCAAAGTTGAAACGATAAACTGAGAGATTATCACTTTGATAGACCTTGATCGTCCACGGCAGTTGCTCAAATTTTTTTATCGCCTCTGCGGTGGGGGGTGTCTTCCGAATGACTGCGGTTGGCTCGTCGTTGAAATAGACACCTAGGTAAGGCAGGTGACGGGACATCTGCCGGTCAACAACAAGGTAATTTGAATGAGATCGCACAAGGGCGTCAAGCAGTCCGCTGCTGAGCTTGGCAGGGCTCTCGTAGAGCTCCCACAATGGGAGGGCACCTCCGGCCCGGGGCGTCCAGTCCAGGCCAAAGGACGCGACGACCTGGCCAGTATAGCGATCGGCTACTACCGTATTGTTGATGCCCTCCGTCCTGCGGAACCACTGCGTGGTCTGGAGCAATTCCGACGTGATCGACCGCGCATCCGACCCATAGACGTAAGGGCCAGGGAAGCGGTAATACTCATTGGTCTGCGCACTGACATTGCCGACCAGTACGATGCTCATGAACACTACCAGGCACCCTAGAGTTAGCGCCTCAACAAGAGGCCGTCGCGGCGGCTTCAGTAACCGGGGAATGACTGGCGCCAGCAAGACACTGAGGCCAATGTATGTGAAGGCCCAGCTACGACGAGCGCCTTCGTTGCCCGCTTGGGTCAGCATGGCGGGAAGCGAAGCAATGTATAGCGTGCCGAATGCGATGAGCGCAATTCCGGCTGGCGACCGCATATGTATGTACCACCGAGAGTACAGCGCGTAACCAGCACCGAAAAATAAAAGAACAGGCGCGGCATAGGCGGCCCAATGTTCGTAGGATGGCGTGGTGCTCCTGGCAAACAGCTGGCGTGCCGGTTGCTGGGCGTTGAGAATATGGCTAAGCTCCGCGAAAGCCCGGGTAAGAGGCTGGCCAAGATAGGTAAATACCTGGGGTGAGATGAGCACAAACCAGGCCACCGCTGCCAGCGAAGCAATAATTGTAAAGATCGTTGTTACCAGGGCGTTTCCGGGCGTGCACACACCGCGATGAACACTTATCCAGGTCACGCCGGTGATAAGCACCAAGACGGTAACCATCATAATCGTACTTAGGTGGTGCGTCACGATGCACGCTGCCGCGAGCAACAGTCCAGCCACGAACCAGGCACCCTGCCGAGGCCGATCGCCCTCAGCGGCCTGCATGTTAATGACGGCAGCGATCACCCAGATAAGAATGAATATCGCGACCGATTCGTAGGAGTATTGCGAGTCGAAGTACATGAAGCTGGGGTTGAGACTGTATATGAATGCAGCAAGCCCCGCCGAGCGCGCCGAATGCGTGAGACCTTCCGCGATGACAAAGATGCCTACCAAACCGATCACGTGTAGAACGCTTATCAGGATGGTGCCAATCGTGAACGTTGGCATGCCGGTTAAGTCACGCAACGCTGCTGTGAGCGTCTCAAGGCCAGGAAAGTATTGGTTCATGTAGTTCTGCGGGTTCGGTAGAAACAAGCGACCTGTGCGGAGGATCATCTCGGCCTGCCGCCAGTGTGACAATTCGTCGAAGTAAAGTGGCGATTGCGGGTCGCGCAAGAATTTTGGTAGGTAGCTAAAAAGGCCAATGGCGGTAATAATGGCTAGCCGCTCGACCCTGGATGCATCGGAGGCGCACAGGCGCAGAAACGCCGGGACGATGAAAAGCAATACGCCGAGCCAGAACAACTGATAATGCACCTGGCCCGTAACCTCTGTCGCAGCGTAGGCGTACGAGTACGTCACGAGCAACGCGCCGCCCAGAAAGCCTATCCAGACAAGTATGGATAAAATAGACAGCTGCCTGGTGGCCACCAATGGTTGTTGCAGGAGTAAAGAACGCGCTGCGCGCATTCCCCCTGACCTGCCGTCAATTACGATCATGCACTTGTTCCGGAATCATCTAAGCAGTAAAAGATCCTTGGAAAAAGGTGAACGAGCCGGTACGCCGCAGTACTGGTGTTTAACGTGCTACAGTCACCGATGAGAGACATTGGGCTATTCCAAACGCCCTGTCACAGCCTGATACACGCGCAATGTTTGTGCAGCGGCGGTTTCCCACGACACTATGTTCGGCGCGTCCACCGGCGCCCGTGGGAGCGAGGCGAGCGCGCGTACGGCGTGCGCGAGCTGTACCGAAGTACTATTGACGGGAAGAAGCGAAACTGCTGAGGGGCCGGCGCCGTCGGTCACTTCTCGGTGCGCTGGGATGTCCGTCAGCACGGCTTTTGACTCAGCTGCCAGCGCTTCTGCTACGGATAGACCATAAGCTTCACGTTCTGACATGCTGACATATACCGATGCAGTGCGGAACCATCGTCGCAGTACGTCGGCGTCCACACGACCTAGGAACTCCACTCGGTCCCCAAGGCCTAATTGATTGGCACGCTCTTCAAGCGCTGGGCGCGCCGGTCCGTCCCCGATGACGCGTAGTGAAAAGTTACGGTCGAGATGTGCGAGTGCATCGACAACTAGGTTCACGTTCTTGTACGCCTCGAGACGCCCCGCACTTAGGACGATAGTGTGATCCTGCGGAAAGGGCTCTGCCGAGCGTAGCGCTGCCATGTCTACGCCAGGATAAATGACTGTAATGTGACTTGCGACGCCGCGAAAGTGCTTGTGAACAAGCGCTGCCTCAGCCTCTGAGTTACAAATCACGCGACTGGCGTGGGTGAATATCTTTCGCCCAAGGCGGCGATACGGTACATGCAACATGCGCCGCCACGGCGAGTGCCCCGTTCCGTGGTAATGCGGGGTAAACACAAGCGGCCTGCAGCCAGCCAATGCCGCGCCGAGTGAAGGTAGCGAGTGGTAGTGGTGTGCGTGAATGACATCGTATTGTGCTTTATTACGCGCCAGAAAGGCCCACAAGCCTGGAGCGAAGGGATAATTCTGGCTCGGCACGGGCACATGAAAGCTCCGTACTGTCACTCCATCGATTATCTCGATGCAGGATCGACCAGGACCATGAGCCTGCGCTAGCACTTCCACCTGGTATCCATGTGCTGCCAAGCGTGTTGCGACGGCCGTGACGTTCGTCTCCACGCCTCCAAGTGATCCGTAGCGCGGTGTAACTAGAGCAACTCTCATATTTCTAGCGCGACCGGACCGTCATTTTGTGGCGTCTCTCGTAGCTCAATTGTTGTAATGACTCCAGAAAATCTCGGTACCTCTCCGCAGTCAGCGACCAACCAGGAACAGCGCCACCTTGCTGCCCGCGCAGGCGTGCTGCTTTCCGTATGGCTGCGACTAGTGCTTCGGGATCAGCCGGTTCAGTTACTACAGTATTCTGATAACCGTATGTGGTGACCGACTCAACCAAGCCACCTACCGCCGTAACGACGACCGGCAGCCCATAGTTCATGGCTACGTGGAGTGGCCCACTTTGTGAAGCACGCTTGTATGGCAGCACCACGACGTCGGCGCCGCCGAAGATCGCCTCAACTTCGTCGTCGGATACGTAGCGATTGATGAACGTAATGCGGTTCCGGTAAGGGCTGCGGTCGATTAATTCGCCGGGCAACTCCCACCTCTCCCAGGTCTCACCAACGACGGTCAACCAGTAGAGGTTGATTTCATGCGGCGGTATGGCATTGAACGCCCGGATTAGGTCATCCACCCCTTTGTATGGTCGGATGACGCCAAAGTACAGCAAGTTGCAACACTCATCAGGCGCCTCACGCCAGCGTTTGCCTTTGCGGTA
>JAQBPC010000126.1 GCA_028287725.1 Chloroflexota bacterium
GACGACGACTTTTCCTTCGATGTTATTGCTCATTGTCTGGGCTCCTGCTTGGTATGACGGGTGCTTAGAGACCGGTCATGCGCTCTAGCGCCTCGGGATACCGCGCCCCCTGCACCGCGATCTGTGCGGCAGCGTGTTCGATCTCGCGCAGATCGCCGGCGGATAACTCCACCGTGGCCGCGCCGACGTTCTCGTCCAACCGTTCCAGCTTCCGCGTGCCCGGGATGGGCACGATCCACGGCTTCTGGGCCAGCAGCCAGGCGAGCGCGATTTGCGCGGGTGTTGCCTGCTTCCGCGCTGCGATCCGGCCCAGCAGGTCGACCAGGGCCTGATTCGCTTGCCGTGCCTCCGGCGTGAAGCGAGGGATGGTGCTGCGAATGTCAGTGGGGTCGAACGTCGTGGTGGCGTCCATCTTCCCCGTGAGGAAGCCTTTGCCCAGCGGGCTGTAGGGCACGAAGCCTATGCCCAGTTCCTCGAGGGTGGGGATGATATCCTCTTCCGGCTTTCTCCACCATAGCGAGTATTCGCTCTGCACTGCCGTGACCGGCTGGACCGCGTGGGCACGACGGATGGTGCGCGCGCTTGCTTCCGACAGTCCGAAATGCTTGACCTTGCCTTCCTGAATCAACTCCTTCACCGCTCCGGCCACCTCTTCGATGAGCACATCCGGGTCCACACGGTGCTGATAGTACAGGTCGATGGTCTCGATGCCGAGCCGCTTGAGCGAGCCCTCCGCGGCCTCCTTGATATGCTCCGGCCGGCTATTCAGGCCCACCGGCTTCCCGTCAGGACCGTACCTGTGTCCGAACTTGGTAGCGATCACCACGCGATCGCGGACGGGCGCGAGGGCTTCACCGACCAGTTCTTCGTTTATGAACGGGCCGTAGACTTCCGCGGTATCGAAAAAGGTCACGCCGCGTTCCACGGCCGCCCGCATGAACGTGACCATCTCCCGCCGGTCTGGAAACGGACGGTAGGAATGGCTCATGCCCATGCAGCCGAGACCGAGCGCCGAGACTTCCAGGTTACTCGTACCGAGTTTGCGTTTTTGCATTGCGTCTCCTTTTAGATGCCATCCGTAGCTAATGAGAACTGGTGTTGTTCGTCACTTGGCCCGTTCCGTCCAGTCACCTGTGTTGCCATCGCGCCTGTTTCTCCGTGTGCTGGGACTTGTTGGACTCGCGAGAACGAAATGGTCGTTGCTCTAGGAGCTTGTTGTGCGCGGCACGAGTTTGAGCGTGGCGGATCGCGCATCAGGGCTCAGGATGCTGTTGACGATGCTTGCGGCGTAGCGGCGGTACTTGTTGCGGTACTCGGCGTCGATCTGGTCGTCGATGTCGTGGTCGGCGTCCACGAAGGTGACGTCTTTCTCGACGCCGCCGGCCCAGATCCGGCCTTCGTGGCGCTCCTGGGCCTTACGGAACCAGGCGGCGTTGCGCCCGTTGACGGATCGGACGTAGAGGTCGTCGCCGTGGCGAACGACCCAGATCGTCACCGGCTTGCTCAGCGTGCCGTCGCGTCTTAGGGGCGCGATCTGCAGTTCTTCTGCCGCTCCGATCTTGTTGAGCTCGTCGCTCGTCCATGCGGCCATCGGCGTGTCTCCTTTGGTGATGCAGGTGTGGTTAGCCTTGGCTACGGGTTCTGTTCAGCCCGGTGTGCCATTACATGAGTCCTCCATTACGACGCACGTGGGTTACTCAGATATGCAAGACACCTTGACTATTGGCGGCATTTGCCACGTTCCGTCGGTGCTCGTCGATAGGTCTCGCCACTTCTCGACCCGCGCCAACTGCTCGTTGGTCGTGCTCTCGGCGACATGCACCGCGGCGGAGCCGGCCACGAAGACGACGGGCCAGCCCGCAACCTGGGCGAGCCCAGGAGGGACTGCGCGAGCTTCTTCTCCCAAAAAGAGGCGCTTCTCCCGGTTTGTACGAAGTTCCAAATTGATGAGGCGCGACTGTTCGCCGTCTTCGCTCCTTGCCTCTTCATTTTACGTCTCCTGCGTGTAGAATCGATGGACGTTCTTCCAGGATTCTTGTACGATCCTACAAGCTTTCGACGTTACTTCAGAGCCGGGATGGGCGGTCACAGTGGTATTGATGTACGAGCGCACGGGACACAGGGACAGGGCGAGCCGGGAGGAGTTGGTCGAGCGCATCACACGCGTCAATCGTGTTGGGGGCATCGTGGAGCCCATTCCGGGGTTGCACCTGAACCGAGTGTCCCGTGCCAGCGAGCGGCTGCACAGCGTATCCATGCCCTCGTTCTGCGTGGTCGCACAGGGGAGCAAGGAAGTCTCCCTCGGAGAGCGAAGCTACCGCTACGACACGGAGCACTATCTGCTCACGACGGTTGAGCTTCCCATTACCTCGTGCGTTGTCGAAGCCTCCGAGGAACGTCCGTATCTGAGCGCGCGCGTGGATCTCGATCCGGCGTTAGTCGGCTCCGTCATGGTCGAGGCAGGGGTCCCGGCGCCGCGCAGCCAGACCGACGCCAAAGCGGTCGTCGTGAGCCCCCTCGACGCCGATCTGCTCGACGCGATGTTGCGTCTGGTACGGCTGATCGACTCGCCCGCCGAAGCACGGGTGCTCGCGCCGCTCGTCAAGCGCGAAATCGTCTTCCGGCTGCTGCTGGGCGAGCAGGGCAACCGCCTGCGGCACCTGCCGCTGCTGGGCGGGCACTCGCATCGTATCGCCCAGGCCGTCGAGCGCCTGCGCAAGGACTTTCACCTGCCCCTGCGCATCGACCGCATCGCGCGGGAGCTGGGCATGAGCACATCGGGCTTCCACGACCACTTCAAGGCCATCACGGACATGAGCCCGCTGCAGTTCCAGAAACAGTTGCGTCTACGCGAGGCGCGGCGGCTGATGCTCGGCGAGCACCTGGACGCCACGAGCGCCGGGTTCAGGGTCGGCTACAACGACGCCTCGTACTTCAGCCGTGATTACAAGAAGTACTTCGGGACCTCGCCGGCACGGGACATCGAGCGTCTGCGGGCGAACATCGGGGGCGAGGTCCAGGAGGTGCAGCGCAGCGCGGTATGACGGTGAAACGACTGCCCACCGGCAGCTTGAACGCTGCGGCCCATCAGGCGTTACCTGCCATATGGCCGGATCCAACCGTCCGGTATTGCCGAGAACTGTGCGTCCCGGTGCGCGAGCATGAAGCGCCGGGCGTCATGCCTCGCAAGACGGTGCTGCGGGATTGCCGGCCCGAAACCGATGAACGGTATCGTACGGTCATGCGGAGAGCACAATCTCAAACGGTGGACATGGATGGCAGTTACAATGACGTTCCTTGAGGCGCGCCATGTCCATGTGGCCCGCTACTACGGTATCCTCAAACCGGACTGACATCTGCTATCTTTAAGCCACACCTGGGACGACGACTTCACCCAAGCATGCGCTTCACTACCTTCGATGCAGCCACTCGTGCCACTTTCGCTTACTGCTTAGCGTTTCACGCTTCTGGGGTGAGATGGCTTCGATAGAATCCGAGTCTAACGCTGCTGCGTCCGGACCTACTGAACCCGAGACAGCACTCGGCCACCCTGCCACACAGGTGAATGAGCCGCCGGCGCGTGGGGGCGAGTTTTATCGCGGCCTCATGGCGGCCACGGTTCAAATAGTCTGGACCGCCGACCCGCAGAGCATGGTGCCTGATGTATCGGCGCCTGCTTGGCGTGCCTTCACTGGCCAAACAAAAGATGACGCACATGCCTTGGGTTGGCTCTCGGTCGTGCACCCGGAGGACCAAGACCGTGTTGCTGGGGCATGGGAGCAGGCGGTCGAGAGCAAGAGCCTGTATCAATGCGAGTGCCGAATACGACGCAGCGATGGTGTATACCGCTGGTTCCTGGTGCAGGGTGTGCCCTTACTCACGCCCGAGGGGTACATCCATGCATGGGCCGGCACGGCGACCGATTTCGAGGATGCCAAGCGAGCTGAGCGTGACCTCATCAGTGAGGCGGAGCTGTGCGCGGCGGTAGGTAAAGCCTTGACTAGCAGCGCCCCACTTCGTCTGCAGCTGGAGCGCTGCGCTCAGGCCATCGTCCAGCATCTAGAGGCTGAGATTGCCTGTATATGGACGATGAGCGACGCTACGCAGACCCTCGAGCTACAGACGTGCGGCGGACGGCACAGCAGCCTGGACGACGTACAACGGCGTCTGTCCGTGGGCTCCGGCACTATTGGCCGCATCGCCCAGACGCGGGAGCCGGTCGTCCGGACTACGCTACAGCACGATGCACAATTCTCCGATCTGGACTGGGCTGCACGCGAAGGCTTTAGTGGCTTCGTGGGATACCCGGTGATGGTAGGAGAACGCGTGGTGGGAGTGCTGGCCGTTTTTGCCGGGCGGGCGCTTACCGAGACAATACTCCATGCCGTAGCAGCGGTGGCGGATACAATCGCCCTGGGCATCGCCAGGTTGTGGGCCATGGCGGAAGCGGAAGCCGAGCGCGAGCGCCTGCATGGCTTGCTGATGCAAGCGCCGGCGGTGATCTGCTACCTGCAGGGTCCCGACCACGTCTTTATCCTGGCGAATCCACGCACGCTCCAACTGGTGGGGAACCGGCCCATAGTGGGCAAGCCTGCGCGAGACGTGCTGCCGGAGCTAACCGGGCAAGGTTTACTTGAACTACTGGATGCCGTCTATACCAGTGGAACGTCCTATTCAGGTACGGAGGTACCGCTCGGCCTCAACCGGGATGGTGACGGGACAGCAGAAATCACTATCTTCAACTTTGTGTTGCAGCCGACCCGTGATGCGTCTGGTTCGGTGGAAGGCGTCCTGGTACACGCGGTCGACGTCACTGAGGAAGTGCGTGCTCGCGAGCACAGCGCTCGCCTGGCGGAACAGGCGGCTGCCGAGCGCGATCTCTTGCAGCAGTTGATTGACGTGCTGCCGGAAGGCGTAGTGATTGCGGACGCCCAGGTACGCCTGACACTGACCAACTCCGCTGCACGCGAGATCCTTGGCGCAGATGCAGAGGCGTGGGTCCCCGCCCTCGATGCGCGAACCGCGGAGGAACGATATAACGCACGTCACCTCGACGGCACGCCATACGGGCCCGAGGATGGGCTCCTTTACAGGTCCGTCGTGGGCGGCGAGCTCGTGCATGGTGAACAACTGCTCGTGAAGTACGGTGGGGACGGCCGTGACATGCCGCTGCTGGCGAACAGTGCCCCACTTCGGAATGCGGCCGGGGCGATCATCGGCGGCGTCATGATATTTCAGGATATATCGGGCATTAAGGACATGGAGCAGCAGAAAGATGTCTTTCTCGCCACTGTCTCCCATGATCTGAAGAACCCGCTGACCGCTATCGTGGGTATGGCGCAGCTGTTGCAGCGGCGCGCGAGCCGGATGGCCAATCGAGATGGCCAGAGATTTGTAGACGGTCTTCAAACCATTAGCTCCACCGCATACCAGATGGCCACGCAGATCGACGAGCTGCTTGATGCGACGCGCCTGCAAATGGCGCGGCCCCTCCACCTGGATCTACAGCCGGCAGACCTGGTGGCCGTGGCCGAACGAAGTGTGCACCGATATCAGCAGAGTACCGACAGGCATCAGGTTCGGCTCGACACGGAGGTGCCTGAGCTGCCCTGCGTTTGCGATTCCGCGCGTATCTCGCGCGTGTTCGATAATCTGCTCTCGAACGCCGTTAAATTCAGCCCGTCCGGTGGTCTCATATCCTTGAAGCTGGCTCGCACCGACGAGCAGGCGAGCATTCAGATCATCGACCAGGGCGTGGGCGTTCCGGCCGGAGACTTACCGCACGTGTTCGAGCACTTCTACCGGGCAAGTAACGTCGTCGGCCGGATCGCGGGTACGGGTATTGGCCTGGCCGGGGTCCGCCAGATCATCGAGCAGCATGGCGGAAGCATCAGCATGGACAGCAAGGCGGGAGCCGGTACTACGGTCACGATCCACATTCCCCTGGCAGGACCCGTGCGCGATACACACTAACGTGTAAACATTTACTATGGGTAGTGGTAATCAGACACCACGAACCGGAGGTTCATGCAAGTGGGGCAGGCTTCAAAGGCCGCGATGGATAAAGCCGTGATCCTCGTGGTCGACGATGACGCAAGGGTGCGTCACATGCTCTGTTGGGCGCTCGAGGACGAGGGCTGGATGGTCAAAGCCGCTGCGGACGGCCCGCAGGCGCTAGCCTGGCTCGGTTCGAACCGGCCCGATCTCGTGCTGCTGGATGTTGGCCCCCCTCTGGTCGACGGTCCCGTGGTAGCGCGCGAAGTACGCAGCTGCTATGGCAACGACATACCGATCGTGGTGATCACCGCGGATGCCGGCGGCAGCGCGCGTGCCCGCAACCTCGGCGCCATCGCTACCTTCCAAAAACCCTTCGACGTCGACCTGCTCATGGCAGCGGTCCAGCACGCCCTCAAGAGCACCTAAGTGGGTTGCCAACGAGATCTAGAAACCACGATTCATTCAGGCCCGGGTACCCGCTTGCGGGTGGTTCTCGCAGCCCTCGCCACGGGGCACCCGCCCGAAGGGTGGGTCGCGGCTTCAGGCCGCTAAGTCCTGAATACATTGTCCACATACCTAGGACACGCGCGGAACAGCACCATGCGGGCATCAGCAACCCAGCACTATGCCACAAGGCGAGGCCGGGCCGTTACAGCGGGGTGCCAAGCAGCGTCGGGCCCGAAGGAGCCGAGGCCAGGTGGTCCGGATGTTCCATGGTAATAGCCAGGGTACTGGTATGAGGCGGAGCCATCGATCGATCCATTACCAACATGGCGATACCGCTGGCATCTGCCCGTAACGGACCCCAGGCCGTCCACTGGCCTCCTGTCCGCACCCAGCACGTGTACACCATGCCATGTGGCGCTGTCCGCACACCAGACAGAATCACTAAGCCACCGTTGCCGCTATTCGGCACGATCACTTCACCCGTCATGCCGTGTTGCACGGCGGGGCCATTCAGCACCATCGCGACATGCGGCGCCGACAGTGCCTGCCCCAGCAAATGATTATTCTGGTTATCGAATTGCTGCTTCATGCCCATCAGGCCGATGACCAATGCAAGGGCCGCGATGGTTGGGGCGGCGATTGCGGGTACGATCCAGCGCGGCGTGAATGGTTGCCGGCCCATGGGTGGCGATTGGAACGGGGTCACGGGCGGAGGTGGAGGCGGCACTTGCGAGTGAACGATCATGGGCGCCGCGGGCGCTGCCGGGCGCGCCGGGACCGAATCCGCCTCTGCAGGAGTCATCTCCAGAACCAGGCGCGCCAGGAACTGCGTACGCACCAGCAGACTTGGCGCCGCCGATGGGCAATTGTAGCCCAGCGTCGCATGCAGTGTGTAAGCCAGGCTCACCGCCTCTTCCCGGCAGTCTGAGCATACGGCCACATGAGCTTCGGCCTGTTCATGATCAGCCGGATCCAGCGCGCCCAGCGCATATCCCGCCAACAGGTCGGGGCAGTGCTTCTCGATCATCCCGACACCTGATCCATTTCGCGTAATAGTTCCCGTAGTTTCTGTGTCGCCAGCCGCATTCTCGTCTTTACCGTGCCAAGCGGTTGATTGAGCCTTTCGGCGATCTCCGACTGCGTCAATCCACCATAATATGCCAATTCCATCACCTCGCGCTGTGGAGGTGGGAGCTCGTCGAGCGCTCGCAGCACTTCCTCGCGCCGTGTGCTGATTGCCAGCTGTTCCGCGGGCTCATCCGTGCTCGTCGACGCAATGTGCTCAAGTTGCTCCTCCACATCGCCATCCGTCCGTTGCGGCCTGGACCCACGCCGGCGCAGCTCATCCACCGCCAGGTTCCTTGCGATTCCAAGCAGCCACGTCGAGAGGCGACCCAGCGAAGGCTGGTAGGTATGAGCCTGCCGCCACGCGCGGAGGAACACCTCTTGCACCAGCTCCTCCGCTGCTTCTCGATCGCCAAGCATACGATAACCCAGCGAATACACCAGGCGATTGTAGCGATCGTAGAGCGCCGCGATCGCCCGTCCATCCCCTCGCCGGACGCCCTCCATCAGAACTTCGTCCGGCGCCTCATCATACTGCACGGATACCGACCTTACGGGCAGCTCCGGTAAGCGATGAGCCCACCTGCTACCTACAACTACGGACAACGACCATTCGTGGATTCACTCT
>JAQBPC010000142.1 GCA_028287725.1 Chloroflexota bacterium
TACTATCTGCGGGTCGGCCGGATCGTGACGATCGCCGGCGTGCTGCTTGGGATCATGGCCGCGTTCATCGCGTCCGGCTACAGCAACATCATGAACTACATTCAGCTGCTGTTCTCATTCTTCAACGCACCGCTGTTCGCGACGTTCATTATCGCCATGTTCTGGAAGCGGGTCTCGCCAATGTCCGGTGTTCTTGGCCTTGCCGCGGGCACCATCGCCGCGGCGGCCATGCACTACATAGAGTTCTACATACCGTACTTCTACCCCGGCGGCCATTACGACCCGACCCACAACACGATTAATGCCCAGATGCAGAATTTCTACGGCGCCATCGCGGCCTTTGTGACTGATGCAATTGTGACCGTCGTCGTGACCTATATGGGCAGGCCAAAGCCGCTGGCCGAGCTGGCCGGCCTGGTGTGGGGCGTGCCCGATCCGAATGCCCCCGACCCATCGAAGGTGCCAAAGCCACCCTTGTGGGAGTCGCCCTTGCTGCTCGGCGGCGGCGCGCTCGCCATAACGGCCGTGCTGTCCCTGATCTTCATCTGACCGGTACTGACGTAAGGAGCGCGCCGTGAGCTACAAAATGACCCAGCCAACCCAGCCAAAATCCGCCGCTGCCGCGCTGTTCGACTTACGGATTCTGATTGGCGGCCTATTCACCGTCTATGGCGTTGCCCTGATCGGCGCCGGGATCTTTGACGGCGCGGCTGAGAAGCAGAAGGCGGCCGGTATCAATATCAACCTGTGGACAGGGATTGGCATGCTGGTCGTGGGTCTCCTGTTCCTGTTGTGGTGGCGGCTGCAGCCGCTTCATCCGCCCGTGGAACCGCCACTCAATTCGGGAGCGCCGTGAGCAGCGCCCCAGCCGCCGGCTGAGTGCATGTGCTCGACCCGCCGCATGCCGTGTTTGCAGGGCCTCGTTAGCACGCGGCTTGGTACGCTCGAAGGTTGGTGCGCGATCAGACGCGGAGGATCGAGATGCGAGCGATGGTCATGACGGACTTTGGCGGCCCCGAGGTGTTCGAGCTGCGCGACGTGCCAAAGCCCGCACCGGGCATTGGGGAGCTTCTGGTCAGGGTCATCGCTGCCGGCACGAATCCCGTCGATGCGAAGATTCGCGCGGGAGGGAGTTGGGCCGGCATCACGCCGCCAGCCATTCTGGGCTACGACGCCTCGGGCGTAGTAGAAGCCGTTGGCCTTGGCGTGACCGAGTTCAAGCCTGGCGACGATGTCTTTTATACGGCGGAGGTCTTTGGCAACCAGGAAGGTACCTACGCCGAATATAATGTGGTGCCCGCGGCAATCGTCGCGAAGAAACCGCCGTCGCTCTCCCACTTCGAGGCCGCGGCTGTTCCGCTGGCCGGCGGCACGGCTTGGGAAGGTATCGTGCGGCGAATAAAGCTCCGTGTGGGCGAAACGATCCTCATACATGGTGGGGCCGGAGGTGTCGGATCGTTCGCCGTGCAATTCGCCAAGGCCTCTGGAGCCCGTGTCCTGGCAACGGCCGGACCCGAGAATCAGGAGACGCTGCGCGACCTTGAAACGGATGTGCCGATCGATTACCGCAACTCAGATGTTTTTGAGGTCGTTCGAAAAGCGACCGCGGGGCGCGGGGTCGATGCGGTGTTCGATACGGCGGGCGGGGATCTCCTGGCGCACAGTATCCCGGTGACCCGGCCTTTTGGCCGCCTCGCTACCATACTTGGGCCGAGCGGGGACTTCACGCAAGCCTACCTGCGCAATCACACCATTCACGGTGTCTTCCTCATACGCGAGCGGGCCCGGTTGGAGGAAATGACACCCGTGCTGGCGAGGGTCCGACCGCTGATTGACGAGGTACTGCCGCTCGAGAAGGTCGCGGAGGCGCATCGCCGGATGGAGTCAGGCCACGGACGAGGGAAGATCGTCCTGCAGGTAGCCGCCTGACACGCATGCCGTGCCGGCGCGTCGGCTGAGCGGCAACCCGATCATCGACCGCGAGGTGGACAAGGGGCTGCTTTCAAAAGCCCAATGGCAATACGCTGCCCACCTATACCGGCTGGCTGACCTTGCGCGGCTGGAGGCTGCCATCGAGCTGGAGCTGGCCCGTGTCGCGACCGACCAGCGCCGCCAACGTCCAGTCCGTCATTAAGTGCAGGCGGTTACGCCAGCGTGAAATGTGCGTCAGGTAGTAGCCGTGCCAGATGAGCCAGGCGGGTAAACCGGTGACCAGCGCGGGACCAATCTCCGCGACCCCGGTGTGGTCGCCAAGCAAGCTGAGATGTCCGCGTGACGAAAACCGGAACGGCGGCGGCAACGGTTGGCCGGCCAGCGTCGCCGCGATGGCGCGGGCAACATAGCGTGCCTCCTGTTCGGCCGCTTGAGCCGTCGGCGGCACCGGGTCATTCGTCACCGGATCATTCACCCAGGCGTTGTCACCCACCACGTAGACTTCCGGGTGGGACGGCAGGCGCAGTTGGGCATCCACGGTCAGTGCACCGTTCCGTTCGTGCTCGACTGGCAGCTGCCTGACAACGTCAGGGGCGGTCGTCCCAGCAGCCCAGAATACGGAGTGGGCTGCTATTGTCCCGCTCGCGGTCTCGACCATCCGGTCCGTGACCCGTTCGACCGCCGACCCGGCACGCACCTCGATGCCCTGGCGCTGCAACAACCGTGTCATAGTGTCGGAAACCGCCTGGCTGCTCAATGGCATCAGGCGCTCCATGCGTTCCAGGATGACCACCTTTGGTGGTGTGTCGGTCAGCCACGGATATTGGCTGAGCAAACCCTTCGTGAGATAGTCCTGAATCGTGGCGGCAAGCTCGCAGCCCGTATCACCGCCGCCGCATACGACGAAGGTGAGCCACGCCTGGCGTTCGGCCGGATCTTCCTGTTGGTGTGCCCGTTCCAGCGCATCGATCACGTGGTTGCGCAACTGCACCGCGTCGGCAGTGCTGTGGAACAGCAACGCATTCTCGCGCAATCCCGGTATCTCTGGGATCGCCGTCACACTACCCAGGCCGACGACCAATACGTCGTAGCGGCGGTTTCCGGCCGAGGTGCGCAC
>JAQBPC010000162.1 GCA_028287725.1 Chloroflexota bacterium
TGCCTCCGCCGCCGCGTTGGTGGAGTTCGCCATCACCATGGTGCTCACGCTCTTTACGCTGCGCTTAACTCGCATGAACTGGTCGTATTAGTAAGCAATGGGGACACTTGCCGATGGCCGCAGCCCGCACGCCTGACCGCTTGGCAGAGGTCGGCGCTCACCCTTCGCCCATGTCGGCTCTTGGGCGGCGGCAACGGCCGCATTTCCGGCAGTGGGTACTCTACCTGCTGCTGATCGTGGGTGTGTTTCTTGCATTGGGTCCGCTTGTATGGGCTGTCTTCGGCTCGTTCAAGTTCCTTAAAGAACTCATGGAGTCCCGAGATCTACTGCCAAATACCTGGACATTAGATGCCTATCAATACGTGATGAGCGTGTCAGGCGTGTGGACGAGCTTCCGGAATACGGTCATCGTGAGCGTTAGTGTCACGGTTGTCTCGGTGCTAACGTCCACGATGGCCGGTTACGTGTTTGCTAAGTATCAATTCCCCGGCAAGAGTCTGCTCTTTGTGGTGCTGCTCACCACGCTGATGGTGCCATTCGCCGTGGTGCTGGTGCCTCTTTATATTACGATCAGCCACGTGGGGCTCTCCGACAGCCTAGCAGGCGTGATCGTCACCGGTTTCTTCTCGACCTTTGGCATCTTCATGATGCGCCAGTTCATGCTGACCCTCCCGTTGGAACTACTCGAAGCTGCTCGCATCGATGGTGCTTCGGAGTGGCGGATTTTTAGCCAGATCGTGATTCCGCTCTCCGCATCGCCTGCCGCGGCACTGGGCATCTTTATCTTCCTGGGGAGCTGGAACGACTATCTCTGGCCCTTTGTGGTGCTGACGAGCCCGAACAATCAAACGCTGCCGCTGTTCCTCAGCGGACTACAGGGATTGTTCATTACACGCTACGACTACTTGATTGCGGCGGGCGTGTTGTCGTCAATCCCACTCATGCTCGCCTACGCATTCGGCTCGAAGTACATGATCCGCGGCGTCGCGATGACTGGGTTGAAGTTTTAGGGCGAGTCACGCCGGTCTGCGGAGCCGCTACGGTCGCGGGTGGATCCGGCTTGACCAATTAGACCCCTAGCAGAAGGGGGGATGGGCGTATCGATTTCCTTGGATAGCGGTTGAGCTTTGCCACACGCGTCCAGCACCGGCCGAGAAGTTTGGCGGTGTGCTCTACTTGAGGACGATTTCCCGGCCGGGAACGTCACTCAACATTGGTAAGGAGTCAGAATCCATGATAGGTGTCCGAACTCACTCTTCAATGGCGCGGAGAACTGCTCTTGGCTTTGTCCTTCTCTTCGGTACCATCATTGGCGGAAGCTACGCGCAGCGCACGGACGCGGCACGCGCAACCATTCATTCGGCGGCAGCGGTTACAACCAGCGACGTGGCGTATCATCTGTCGACGCAAGTGGTGTCGGGCCCCGGCAGTGCCTCGATTCAGGGCCAAGTTGCCGGCACGCTGGACAGCACCGGTTTGCTCACAGGCACGCTCACGCTTGCCACCGGACTAACGAGCGTTGTAACCGGTTCGGTCGCCGGACCAGCCAAGCTTGCCATAAAGGGTAAGGCCGGCAACCTGACATTGAGCGGCAGGGCCTTGGACAAAATGGCCGGCACCTGGGGCGGCTCGGTCGCGAACGGCATGGTTACAAATGCCGGAAGTTGGCTGCTGACACCCGAGACCCAGGCCGTTTCCTTCAGCCTTGGTGGAAAATCCTCGATGGGGAGCAAGCACAAACTGGCCCTCGCGGGGCAGCTCTCCCTTATGCTAACTGCCGACGGCTGGGGTGATGGTACTTTCACCTTCTTGGACAACGACAAAGTGCTGCCGGCTGAGGGGCGTGTCTCGAATGGCAATGTCACAGCCACGGTGTTCTGGCCCAAGAAGGGCGCGCTGCTGCTGGTGGCGTCTGGAAAGATCGCTGTTGGCATATTCAAGTGGTCAGGCACATTCGTCGGTCCCGCGCAAAACGACTTCGGGACGTTTGTCGGCGAAGGCTAGACGCACCCTCGCTGAGGTTACGGGCTTAGTCCGAGCCTGAGCTACGCAACAGCCCTATGTCGCAGCGGCAGTCGCGACAATCGAGTCAGACAGGCTGAGGTAAGGAGGCACAAGCAGGTCCGGCACGCTGGCCCTGCTTGTGCCTTTGCCTTATAGTATGTTCCGTTGAGGATTGGACGCGCTGTGACGGAAACAAGTGAGCCGGCAAGCTGGAAAGAGCGAGTATAGCGAATGTCTCATCAGGTGGCGCGGAGGGCAGACAGCAGGGGAGGCGGCCACCTAACTGGGCCGGGAATACTGCATGGGCCCGCGGTACGAGGCGCCCTTGCGCTTGGTGTCGAGACGATGGTGGCAACAGTACGACCAACCTTAGGGCCGCTTCCACGCACGGTTGCCGTACTGGACGTCGATTCCGGTCGGCCAGTCGAAGTGCTCGACGACGCCGCCACGATCTTGCGACGGACTATCGAGCTCCCAGATCCGTATGTAAACATGGGCGCGATGATGCTTCGTCACGCTGTCTGGCAGACCTATGAGGCAGTGGGCGACGGTGGGGCGACCACGGCAGTGCTTCTGCAGGCTATTCTGCGGGAGTTAAGCCCGTATGTTGCGGCCGGCGGTGACCCCGTAGCCCTGCGTCGTCACCTTGAGTGTGCGCTTGCCACGGCGACGGACGCGTTGACACGGCAGAGCAGACCGCTGCATGGTCCGGACGAGATAGCGAGGGCCGCTTTAACCATCTCGCATGATCCAGAGCTCGCAAAGATGCTTGGAGAAATTCTGGACATCATTGGACCCGACGGATGCCTGTTGATCGAGAATGCCTACGGCTCAGGCCTATCACGGCAGTACGTGGAGGGGGTCCACTGGAACGAGGGCTATCGCTCGCCCTACTTCGTGACCGATGAGGACAAGCAGGAAGTTCGGCTTGACAACCCCGCGATATTGATCAGTGACTTACGACTGACGGACGCCAATGAGCTTGTTCCGCTGCTAGACAGTCTTGTCGCGGCCCACTGCCCCGGTTTACTGGTGATCGCGGATGAGATTTCCGGCGATGCGCTGTCGCTACTCCTTGCCAATCACCGTCAGGGAACGCTGCGCTCGGTCGCCGTGCGTGCGCCGTCCCAGACCTCGACTCGCGCGCGAATACTTGAAGACCTGGCTGTGCTCACCGGTGGGCGGGTGGTGACGGCGGAGGGCGGTGAGCGCGCGGCGGACCTCACGCTAGCGGATCTTGGCCATGCAACGCATGTTTGGGCGAATTCTGGAAACTTTGGCGTCTACGGCGGCAATTCGGATCCCATGCTACTGCGGCGACGTATCGCGGAGGTCAGGGCAGAGTTGGCGGCGACGGACAAACCAGACGAGCGGGAACAAGTACGACAGCGCTTGGGCAAGCTCATGGGTGGCGTGGCCGTCCTATACGTTGGCGGGGACACTGAGCGCGAGCAGGGCGCGCGAAAGGCGCTGGCTCTGCGAACGGTCACAGCCCTACGCTTGGCTCTGGACGCGGGTGTGGCACCCGGTGGCGGCGCGGCGTACCTCGGGTGCCAGGAAGCTCTACGGGCGCCAAGGACATCAGTCGACGAAAGTGTAGCCTTTCAGGCGCTTGCGGCCGCGCTCGAAGAGCCGCTCGCGGTACTTGCCGGCAACGCCGGTTTCGAGCCAAGCGCGATTGCTGCTCAGGTGCGTGCACATGCCGTATGGGGAGGTTTCGATGTCCTTACTGGACGGGTCGTCAATATGTGGGATGCCGGCATCGTGGATCCGGTGCCTGTCCTGCGAAAGGCGCTCGAGGTAGCCGTCAGTGGCGCGATAATGACGCTGATCAGTAGCGTACTGGTCCATAAACGAACGCCTCTTGCGGTTGCCAAACCGTAATGGCAGTAAGCCGAACACCGTTACGCTGTCGCACAATACTCGTACCAAAATGGCCGATCCGCTCGCATTGCTGGAAGAGGAACGTGTGCGCGGGCTACGGTCGATATAGTCGTCTGAAAGGCAGGGTCTGACATAATGCTCGTCGACGGAATAGTGGCTTCGTCCGTGACACCCTTTAGCTCCTCAGGCGAGCTTCGGCTCGATTTGGTTCCGGCGCACGTTGATTGGCTTATATCAGAGGGTGTCCAAGGGATATCACCCCTGGGCAGCTCCGGCGAGTTTGTCGGGCTGGAGCTTGACGACCGGAAGCGACTCATCGAGGCCGTTTTGGCAGCAAATGCCGGCCGCGTCCATATCATGGCGGGCACGCATCACTACTCCACGAACGCGGCCATCGATCTCTCGAGGCATGCTGAACAGGCCGGCGCCAATTCTCTGTTGATAGTGCCACCGTACTACATGCACCCATCAATAAGCCAGACGATGGACCACTACCGCAAGCTGGCCGATTCCGTTGGCATTCCAATCGTCCTGTATTACAATTTCGGCGGCACGAATGTCGATTTGCGAACCGAGCACCTGGTGAAGCTGTTCGAAGAGGGCGCAATCGCCGGCGTTAAGATGTCCAATGGCAATCCAGACCGCATCTGCGAATTACTCCAGGCCACGGACCGGCGTCTGGTTGTGTACGCCGGCCTGGATTTTGTTGCGTTTGAAGGACTCTGCCATGGTGCGCACGGCTGGATCTCCGCCCTGCCGAGTATCGTGCCGGGAGCGGCCAGGCGACTGTACGAGACGATCGCCCTCCAGGGCGATCTGCCGGCCGCGCGGCTCCAGTGGCAGGCGCTAGCCCCCTTGATGCGTTTGGTGTTTCGGGAACATATGGGCGGCGGCAACGACCCCAATTGGATGAGCATAATGAAAGCGGCGCTGAACATGATCGGTCCGTCGGTGGGCGAGCCATTGCTGCCGATCCAACCACTTGATGCAGAAACCAAGCGAACGCTGGCTGCTATGTTGCGCCGCATTGGCTATCAAGTACAGGAATGAATGCTGGGAGAGCATATCTCGTGAAAAACGGCAGAATGGGGAACGTGTATGGCCGGCGGTGAAGCCCAGTCAGTGCGACGAATAGCAGAGCGCGACCTCCATACCTTTACTACCCACCTGCTCGTCCGCGTCGGGTTACGTGAAGAAGACGCGACTGCAACGGCCGATGTGCTCGTGGCGTCCGACGTGCGGGGCATTGCCTCACACGGGATGGCACGTCTCGCCTACTACGTCTTGTCGCTTGAGAACGGTGGGATCGATCCGCGCGCTACGCCGGAGATTGTGCGGGAGAGCGCTACCACCGCGGTCCTTGACGCGCGTCACGGCATGGGCCATCCCGCTGGTATACGCGCCATGACGCTGGCGATCGAGAAGGCAGCGGCGCATGACCTGGGCACGGTCACGGTTCGGCACTCCAACCATTATGGGATTGCCGGCTATTACGCGATGATGGCGCTTGAGCGCGACATGATCGGCATCTCGATGACGAACACGCATCCCGGAGTCGCGCCGACCGGTGGCCGGTCGCGCGTCTACGGCACAAATCCGATCGCAATTGCTATACCAACGGCGGGCCCACTCCCATTTGTGCTGGACATGGCCACGTCGGCAGTGCCATATGGGCGTCTTGAAGTCGCGTCGCGCAGGGGCACGTCACTTGCCGAGGGCTGGGCGCTCGACGCTGACGGACGTCCAACGACCAATACGGACGCGGCGTTGATCGGCATGCTGCTCCCGCTTGGCGGCGCCGTGATCACCTCGGGCTACAAGGGTTACGGCTTAGCCCTTGCGATTGAGCTGCTTTCCGCCGTGCTTCCCGGCTCACTGTACGGTCCCCTGGTGCATCCAATGGCGGATGGCTCGAGTCCGAGTGATCTTGGGCAATTTTTCATGGCAATCAACGTGGCCGCGTTCGATGACCCGACCTCCTTCAAAGAGCGCGCCGCGGATCTATTGCGTTTGGTCAAGGACTCGCCGCGTGCCGACATCGATACCGAAATCCTGGTGGCGGGTGAGAAGGAGCAGCGGGCCACTGAGACTGCACGGCAGCTTGGCGTCCCGATCGAGGAGCCGGTGGCCGTAGTATTGGAAGAGCTGGCCGCGCGATATGGCATCGGCTCGCCGTTCACGGGAGCGTGGGCGACCGTTCCTATCGCTCCGGCGCGCGAGGCCGGCGAATAACGTCGACGGCTTGTCTGCGGTTCGAGGCGTGGGTGGCCCCAATCGAGGCGGCCCCCAAGACACAATACGCTGGCGTGCCGTGCGTTAGGCACGCGCAGTCCCGACGTTCGTCAAGCTCGACACTGATGACCTTGCAGAATATCCGGCGCTCAGTTCCCGTTGTTTACGATGTTGTTCGGTGTTGAAAAGGGTCTATCACGGCACTACGAATTTAGGCGATTAGAAAGGGGCAGCGGTGTACACGATTGATTTCACCGGCAAGGTTGTTTTGGTAGTTGGCGGCGGCACCGGGATCGGCAGCGCCATTGCCCGGGCGTTCCTCGATGCCGGAGCAGACATCGCCCTAAGCTACAACGCCAGCAAGACAGGGGCTGAGGCCATCGCGGCTGAGGCGGGCCGTGCCGGACGCCGCTGCCTGCTCCTCGAGGTGGATAGTAGGAGCGTTCCTGCCGTGGAAGCTATGGTTGATGAAACCGTGCGGACGCTCGGCACAATCGATGTGCTCATTTACAATGCCGGCCTCACCGATCCCCAGCCACTGTTCGACCTGACGGAGGAACACTGGGACCGCACACTGGATATCAATTTAAAGGGGATGTTCTTCTGTGCGCGGCGTGTCGCAGCAAGTCTCCGCGATCAAGGAAAGCCGGGCAGCATCGTACTGCTCTCGTCCGTTCACAGCATCCAGGCATATCCGAACCATGCGCACTATGCTTCGAGCAAGGGCGGCATCAACATGCTGACACGCTCACTTGCTCGACAGCTTGCGCCGCTGCAAATCAGGGTCAATGCCATTGCCCCGGGGTCAATCTACGTCGGGCCGCAACGGGACGACCTGGAAGCTATTCTGGCACCTGTGACCTCGCGTATTCCGCTCGGGCGCGTGGGCCAGCCTCCGGAAATGGGCGACATTGCGGTCTTTCTCGCCTCTGAGCGCGCTTCCTATATTACTGGCCATGTGCTGTTCGCCGACGGTGGCCTCACGTTGCCACTACAGCTGGACTGACCGAAGGAAGAATCGAGAGAAGGTACGGGGGTATGGCTATGAGCAGGAATAGGTTCGACTTAACCGGGAAAATTGCCCTGGTCACCGGCGCGGGGGCCGGCGGTGGGCTAGGGCACGCTATGGCCGTTGGCTTGGCCGAGGCCGGCGCTGATGTGGTAGTGAGCGATATAGACGCCACCGGAGCCATCGCTACCCGTCAGGAAATCGAGCAGATCGGTCGCCGAAGTCTGGCCGTCGCGTGCGACAACGGACGACGAGAGGAAATCCTTGCGCTCTTTGCGGATATTGACCGTGACTTTGGTCATATCGACGTGCTGATCAACAACGTAGGCGCCGGAGCGCGGTTCCGCCCCGAGGAATTGCCGTATGACGACTGGCAATACGTGATCGGCACCTCGCTCACCGGCGCATTCCTCTGCGCGACCGAGGCGGGCCGGCGAATGATCGCGCAGGGCTCTGGCGGGAGCATTATCAACATCAGCTCAATTGCCGGCAGCTCCGCGCTAGGCAGGGGTAATCTGCCCCATAGTGTCGCAAAGTCCGGAATAAACCAGATGACGCGAGAGCTTGCCGTGGAGTGGGGACCACATGGCGTCCGCGTCAATGCCATACAGCCGGCCCAGATTCGCACCCCGAACTGGATCGCCGGCTCGAAGGTTATGGATTGGGATTACCCGGTGTGGGAACGGCATTTGCTCGAGGGCATACCACTAGGACGACTGGGCGAGCCCGATGACCTGGTCGGTCCCGCCGTTTTCCTGGCCTCTGAGGCGGCTGCCTTCGTCAGCGGTTGCTTGTTGCCGGTGGACGGCGCGAACCTCGCCATGAATGCGGGCGGCAATATTCATTGGCCGGCTAACAGGCAGGATTGATGACGGGATTTAGCCCGCCTTTGTCCGCAATTCTCCACGGTTATGCCCTCAATGTTCGCGATCGGCAGCTGCCTGCACATGCACGATTCGCACAGGAATTTGCCCTACGTTGAGGAGCAATATCGACTCGCTAAAACAGAAATCCTCAGGCGTTCCGATGGGCCACGGCTAAAAAGGGACTAGTACTTTTGGGTAGCGGGCTCATCCATTTGGCTGTTGAGCCTGGTTCTTGATGCCTGTATAGTTCGTGACGAGCCGATGTGGCATACCACCATCTCGGCTTGTCGCGGGTTCCTTATACATTTCCCGATAACTCATCCGTACCCTCCCCAGGGAACGACCTGGCAGAGTGCGCCAGCTATTCGCCGGCCAGCGAAAAGTCGAGTGCCTTGCCCCCCATGCCGCCCAACGTTGTGTGCCGGCAGTTGTTAGGTCTTACTTGGTGCAATTGTGCATGCGGTGTAGCCACGTCGCAACCTTGTGGCTATCTGTTTTTCTTCTCCGACGGCCGGTTGGTGGATTGCGTGCCGCAGAGAAAGCTGGTGGTGCAACTGTGCCGCCCGCGGCTCGCTCCGTCGTGATAGTGTTCTGGCTTCGCCGACGAAGACCCTAGGCGAAACAGGACCGTACGACACTGTTCAACTGATGCCCGCAGAACTGAACGGCAACTTTCTAAGCATGAGGAGTTTCTATGCAACCCATCGTGATCATTCCGACTTACAACGAGCGCGATAATTTGGAGCGTCTCGTCGACGCCGTTCTCGCGGTCGAGCCGGCTCTTCATGTCCTGGTCATTGACGATAACTCACCTGATGGCACCGGCGAATTGGCTGATGCGATAGCACTGGCGAGTAGTGGTCGCGTGCATGTGCTGCATCGAGCCGGAAAGATGGGGCTCGGCACCGCCTACGTCGCCGGATTCCGCTACGCGTTGGCACGCAACTATACCCACATAGTCGAGATGGATGCGGACTTTTCACATCGCCCTGAAGATCTGCCGCGATTATTGGAAGCAACGGCTAGCGCGGATGTCGTGATTGGCTCGCGCAACGTGCCCGGAGGCAGAGCTGAGAATTGGTCGCTGCTTCGTCATGTCATCAGCAAGGGCGGCAGCCTGTATGCCCGCACCATCCTGGGACTCTCAATTCGAGACTGCACCGGAGGATTCAAATGCTTCAGTAGCAGTGCGCTCGCTTCGCTGCCTCTGCATCAAGTGACGTCCAACGGCTATGGCTTTCAGGTGGAGATGAACTATCTCTGCCATCGAGCTGGTTTTCAGATTGTGGAAGTACCGATTGTGTTTCCGGACCGCAAGGTCGGGCAATCCAAAATGTCCCGGAATATCATCCTGGAAGCGATGCTGCTTGTCTGGAAGCTCCGGCTGCGACGCGACCAAGTAATGCTCCCAGCACCGATTTCGTTGGTGCAGAAGAGAGCTCAGGCCGGCGCATCGTCCTTCATCGAAGGCGACCGATCACTTCGAGGTTCCGAGCCTGCTTCGAGGCACCCTCACGGCGTCAATGCGGCGCTGATGCAAAAACCTTCAAAAGATCCTAATTGGATTCGCGAATCTCCCCCGTACGCCGCCATTCCCGCCACGCCCGCTTACTTAAAGTCCATGCCGTTTATGCCAATAGGCGCCGAAAAGCGTGAGCTAGCCCGTGATTGTGAATAGGATGACCGGGCTGCCGATTTCGGACGTTCAACAACGGCTCTTGGCACATTGGCATCGGTTCCTGCGCTTCGGGTTAGTCGGTGGTCTTGGCGTCGTCGTAAACACGCTCATCCTGTCATTTCTGGTCGGGGAAGGCGGTTGGAACCACCTGGCGGCGGCAGGAGTCGCCACCGAGCTCACTATCCTGTTCAATTTCGTGCTGAACGATAGCTGGACGTTTCGCGGCACGAAAGCCGCTGCCGTCTGGGGCTGGCGGGCCGCACGTTACAACGCCGTCGGCTTTGGCGGGCTGTTGCTGTCGCTTGGCGTAATGGGTGTGCTGACATTGGGGTTTGGCATCCACTATCTGATCGCCAACCTCATTGCTATCGCCGCCGTTACCGCATGGAACTATGCACTGAACCTTCACTTTACATGGGCAGGCCCATCCGTGGCCGAACCTCAGATGTGGCCCCAACACATGGCCGAGGCGACTGCACTGGAGGAGCGCTAATCCATGAATGTGCTAAGCATCATCGTTGCGCTCATCTCAATTGTCCTGTTCGCCCAATCGCTGTTCTCGCTCTACCTCATGTTGTATTCCTGGGAGCATCCCGAACGACTCGAGGCGAGCAGTGGCCCAAGTACGTTCTTGCCCCCGCGCCTTTCCTTCTCGGTTCTGCTGCCCGCGCGGCACGAAGAACCGGTGATTTATCAGACGATAAGACGGTTGCTGGAGGCGGACTATCCCAAATGGCTCATGGAAGTAATCGTCATTTGCCACGTCGATGACACTGGCACTATCGCCGAAGCCGAACGCGCAAAGCGCGAGTTGAGCGCGGATAATTTGCGTGTTGCAACCTTTGTCGACCCCCCAATCAACAAGCCACATGGCTTGAATGTTGGTCTCGACCTGGCCGTGCACGACGTGATCACCGTGTTTGATGCTGAGGATGATATCGACTCCAGCATCTTCAACGTGGTGAATACGGTCATGCTCAACGAGCAAACGGAAGTCGTGCAAGCCGGCGTGCAGCTCATGAACTTCCGGGATCACTGGTTCTCAGTGCACAACTGCCTGGAATACTTCTTTTGGTTCAAGAGCCGGCTGCACTTCCATGCGAAGGTCGGCATGATTCCGCTGGGCGGCAACACCGTCTTCATCCGCAGGGAGCTTCTGGCGCGCATCGGAGGATGGGATGCCGACTGCCTTACCGAGGATGCAGATATTGGATTGCGCTTGAGTGGGCTCGGCGTGCCCGTGCGCGTGGTCTATGATGCGCAGCACGTGACACGTGAGGAAACCCCGGACAGTCTCGCTTCCTTTATCAGGCAAAGGACACGCTGGCACCAGGGCTTCATCCAGATCCTGCGTAAGGGAACTTGGCGCTCAATGCCCGGGTACCGGCAGCGTTTGCTGGCGCTCTATACCTTGTCGTATCCGCTCTTTCAGGCGCTGCTCATGTTGCTCTGGCCGCTGACTATCGCCGGGCTCTTCGTCCTAAAGCTGCCGGTGGGCCTTGTGCTGCTCTCCTTCCTGCCACTCTATGCTCTAGCGTTCCAATTCGTGGTGACGGAAATCGGCGTATTCCGCTTCACGCGTGAATATGGATTTAAGGTGCCGTTGCTGATGCCAATCGTCATGGCGATTACCTTTCTGCCGTACCAGTTCGCGCTCGGCATCAGCGCAGTGCGGGCGGTGTACCGGGAGCTTTTGCACCACTACAACTGGGAAAAGACGGCGCACCTGGGTGCACACCGGCAGCCTGGGTTCATCTGGTCCGTTGCATTCCAGCGATTACTCGATCAGGCCGGCGCTCGCCTAGGCATAGACCGCGGTACGGTGCTTGTGCTCGATCCGGCCGCAAATACGTTTTCGCTTCTGGCGAGCCACGGCCAGCCAATTTCCTCATCTGAGATGGCCAACCTGGATGGTGACGGCATTGCCGACTGGCTTGCCAAGACCAAGGAGCCTGCCATGATTCATGGTCGTTCCCTTCCCGCGGAGCTCGAAGGTCTGCTGACCCTGCCCGACTTGCGCTCGGCTATCGTCTTGCCTTTCTCGCATCTGGACTCCACGGTAGGCGTGCTGAGCGTCTCGAGCAGCGACACGCTCCTCGACGACGCTGGAGTGATTTGGCTGAACGATCAGCTGCAGAGCCTGATAGGCGCCGCGAGCACCAACTTCGCCAGCAAGAGTGCATGAAATGATTACGAAGCAGCAACGAACTACGGAGACGCCATAAATGGCCCAACACGCAAGCACACTCTCTGGTGCAGTGAGCGTCAACGCGCGCGGCTTGCCGAGGCCAGTCGCTCAGACATGGTCGGTACGCGTCCTCAGCCGATGGCTTGTGGCGCATCGAGAAGGGCTATGGATAGCCCTGCTGCTGGTGGTCGCCGGAGTGGCGCATGGCCTGAACATGTATCACTTTCCCTACTACGAAAACGATGAGGGAACGTACATGTCGCAGGCATGGGCGGTGCTGCACATGGATAGTCTTGCACCGTATACCTACACGTACGATCACGCTCCAGTAGGCTGGCTGCAGATTTCCATCTGGACGGTGTTTACCGGCGGCATGCACGCTTTCGGCTCTACCATCGACTCCGGGCGCGTGTTCATGCTCGTGTTGCAAGTTGGTTCAACGTTCCTCCTTTACGGAATTGCTCGCAGAATATCCGGCAGTATCACAGTCGCGACTATGGCCTGCCTGATGTTCATCCTGTCCGCGTATGGTGGGTACTTTCACCGCCGCATTCTGCTCGACAACATTACGACGTTTTGGATGCTGCTCAGCATGTTGTTGCTGGTAACGCAGGTCATGACATTAAAGCGCGTATGGCTGAGCGCCCTAGCCCTAGGCATCTCAATCCTGTCTAAGGAGCTAACGATCTTTCTGGTTCCAGTGATGGCCTACCTGGTCTTCAACCGCTCACATCGCTCGATTCGCGGCTTTGCCACAATCGGCTGGCTGACAATAGTGGGCTCGATAATCTCCCTCTACGTCATGCTGGCCACGCTAAAAGGCGAGTTGTTTGCGACCGGCACCTTCCTCGGCGGGAAAGCCGACCACGTGAGCTTGATCGGGACGCTACAGTATCAGGCATCCCGTGGGAAGGACGCCGGCCTGCTGAGCTTTTCCAGCGCGTTCTGGCAAATGACACGCCTGTGGATACGAGACGAGCCGCTGCTGGTGGTGGGTGGCTCGATCTGCGCCATCATATCGCTGCTCATG
>JAQBPC010000329.1 GCA_028287725.1 Chloroflexota bacterium
GGAGCTCTATGAAGCGGCATCGATCGATGGCGCCGGGTCATGGGATCGATTCCGCCACGTTACCGTGCCGCTACTGCGTCCCGTGCTCGCCTTTGTCTCCGTGATACTCACCATCGGTGCATTCGGCACCTTCCTCCCGAACTACATCATGACCGGTCCCGAGCACAGCACCGAATCGCTGCTGACCTACGGCTACACGAACGCATTCTCCTCGTTCGACTTCGGCTATGGCGCGGCAATAACCTACCTCTTCGCCACCTTTATTATGGTGGTCACGCTGTTGCAGCTCAGGTTCGTGCGCACCAAGGTCGAGTACTAACGACATGAGCGCCATACACAGTACTCACCTTGTCCAGGGCAGAAGCCGCTTCCGCATCACAGCGGGCCAGGTTGCTCGACGAGCGGCCGTCTATCTCGTCTTGATCGCCGGGCTGGCGGTGTTCCTCACGCCATTTGCCTACATGGTCGGCATCTCGTTCATGCCGCAAGCCTACATCCTCAGCACGCCGCCGATCTTCATTCCGCCGCACCCCACCTTCGATAACTATATTGCCGCCTGGAACGGCAACAACTTCGGCAAAGCCTTTCTCAATAGCGTCATGGTCGCCACCAGCGCCACGGTGCTGAACCTCTTGCTCGCCAGCAGCCTGGCGTTTGGCTTCGCCCGTTACCGGTTCCCGGGTCGCAATGTACTGTTCTACGGCATGTTGGGCACGATGATGGTCCCCAGCCTCGTGCTGATCATTCCGCAATTCGTTCTGGCCAGCCATCTGCATCTGACCAATAGCCGGTTTGGCCTGATCGTGGTCTATGCGTCGGGCATGGCGTTCAGTGTCTTCCTGCTGCGCGGCTTTTTCGAAGAGCTGCCGCAAGAGTTGTTCGACGCTGCCTCCATCGATGGCTGCGGCATCATTCGGAGTTTCTTCCGCATTGGGCTGCCTTTGGCGCGTCCGGCGATCGCCGCCGCCGCCATCTTCTCGTTTTTCGGCAACTGGGATGAGTTCACCTGGGCGATTACCTCGCTCAACGACACCAGCCTCTATACGCTGCCCATTGCCATACAGCAGTTTCAACAGGCCAACGGGACGCAATGGGGCATCGTATTCGCGGCGACGACGATCGCGGTGCTGCCGGTGATCCTGGTGTTTGCTATCTTCCAGCGCCAGTTCATTCGCGGAGTAGCAGCCGGCGCCGTCAAAGGGTAAATGATGACCATCCTAAGCCGCCGAACCGCCCTGCGCCGCGCAGCCCTCGGTGTGGCCGGCATCGCGCACCTGCCATCTATCGTCCGCACGCAGACTGATATACAGGAGTTAACCGTGACCCACCGGCCAGGCGATCACCAGCTCGCCATCGAGGACCTCTGGCCCGACCGCGCATCGTACACTCCGAGGGAGCCGGCCGCAATCCACGTGGCGCTTACGAACAAGGGTTCGGCGCGTCAGGTTGACCTGGAGCTAAAGCTGAGACACCTCGAACAGAAAATTAGCGGCGGCAGCAGCACGGTCCATACCGTCCCACCGGGCGCCAGCGAGCTACGGCTGCCCATTACTTTGCCGCATGCCGGCTTCCAGGGTTACGGCGTTGACCTTGAAGTGCGCGACGCCGGCGTGGTCGTGGCGGAGGCAAGTACTGCGCTGGACGTGCTCGATAACTGGGCGCAAGCGCCACGGTACGGGTTTCTGTCCGATTTCGCGGCCGGCGACCCGCTGACGGCTACAAGCGTACATACCCTGGCCCGCTATCACATTAATGTCGTGCAGTTCTATGACTGGATGTGGCGACACTATATTCTGATGCCCCCGAGCACTGAGTTCGTCGACGGGATGGGACGTGCGTTGTCGCTGCAAACCGTCCGCGCGAAGGTGGCGGCGTGCCGGCTACTCGGAATGGCTGCGCTGGGCTACGCCGCCGTCTACGGCGCGGAGCCGGAGTATGCCACGAAACACCCGGATGAAATGCTCTACGATGCCTCCGGCAAGCCCTACTGGATCGAAAATCTCTTTTACATAATGAATATCCATAAGGGAAATCCCTGGCGGCCCAAAATACTGGCGGAGATGGCGAGAGCGGTGCGCGAGGTACCGTTCGATGGCCTGCATCTAGACTGGTATGGCTTCCCTAAAGACAACGCATTTGGTCCAGGGCCGAACCCCCAGGCATATGATCTTTCGAAAGACTTCCCGCCGTTCATCGACGATGCGCGCAAAGCAGTGCGCCACGCACGGCCGGGTACTCGCGTGATCTTTAACGCCGTCGACAATTGGCCGATTGAGGCCGTGGCCCCCACCACGCAAGATGCGGTCTATATCGAGGTCTGGCCCCCGTACGAGTATTACAGCGATTTGCAATCGTTGATTCTCGAGGCGAGACGCCTTGCACCCGAAAAGCAAGTGATCCTGGCTGCCTATCTTTCCCCGTTGCTTGGCGCCATCGACGAAAAGCTACCGCCGGCCGAGACGGCCACCCGCCTGGCGAGCGCTGCAATCTGGGCGAACGGCGGTTTCCATCTGCTGATGGGCGAAAACAACGGCGCGCTCTGCGATCCGTATTACCCGAAATACGCCACCATGATGCCCGACTTCGCGCGAGTGATGCGGCGCTATTACGACTTCGTCGTGCGCTATGAGAACGTGCTGAGCGACCGACGTCTGGTAACTGCCAGGGGCCACGATGCCGCCACGGCCGCACGGGTATCAGGGCACCATGGATCGCCCGATGCCTTGCCGGGCTCGGTGTGGACTATCTGGCGATCCATGCCGGGAATTCGGACACTGAGCCTGATCAACCTGGCCGGCACCGACGATGTGCGCTGGAACGTGGCGAAAGCCCCGGTGCGGACCACACACAACCTCACGATCGACATGCACGCCGGCGCGCATGTTACCGGCGTGTTCATCGCGGATCCGGACGGGAACGATCCACGTCCGCGGCAGCTCGCATTTCAGACGCACAGTACGGGCGCGTCCACGCGCATTCATGTCGAGATTCCACGGTTGGACTACTGGACCCTGCTTGTCGCCAGGGTTGAAGAAGCAAAATCGCATTAAGCGCTAGGTGGCAGTTGGACAATGGAAGATCTGGTAACACATAGCCTGGAAGTAATTCGGACGGGCCAGGCGCCGAACGGCGCTTACCCTGCCTGCCCGGTATACCCCACGTATCGATATAGCTGGTTCCGCGACGGCGCCTTTATCGGCCATGCCGTCGATCTGTGGGGCGAGCACGCCAGTGCCCGTCGCTTCTATGACTGGGCGGCGCACACCGTGACCGTCAATGCCGCCGCCGTGGAGCGCTCCGTAGCGGCCGTCGCCGGGGGCCAGGCGCCCAATCCGGCCGACTTGCTG
>JAQBPC010000331.1 GCA_028287725.1 Chloroflexota bacterium
TGCCGTGGACCAGTACCAGCGAGTCACCGGTACCCCGTATCGTCGTATGCAATGCCGCACTTGGTGTCATCACATCCTTCCCTCGGTCGAGAACTTTTCTCTGTTAGATGCGTCACGGCTGTGCCCGCTTGTTTGCCCCATGTCTCGGCATTCGGCCTTCCAGCAATCAGATCTGCAGGTACTATCACACCGCTCCGACCCGGATCGTGCGCGATCCGGGTTGGCCGGCGTCTGCCTCGATAGGCGAACGTCTCGTTCAGCTACACCACTTGCCGATGGCTATCGGCACGCGCTGAACGGTAGAGCGCGTCGATCGCGCGCATATTTGCAATGCCATCCTCGGCTGGGATACGAGGCTGGCGGTTCTCCAGCAGGCAGGCGGCAAACTCTTCCGCCTCGAGCGTGTACTGGTCCACGCCGGGGATCCGCTCTTCGTGCCGGCCCGTGCCATCAGTCAGGATCACAAGCGTGTCGGCCGTGCCGGGGACGAAGGCCATGGGCACCTCGATGGTGCCTTTGCTGCCGACCACCAGATACCAGCCCTGCCCCGCTCCGCGGAATCCACAATTCAGCGTGGCAAAGCGATGCTCCGAAAACTCCAACGTACCGCTCAACGCCACGTCGACGCCGAACTCGGGACGGAGGTCGTAGGTAGCCACCGCGGCGACCGGCTCCTCGCCAAAGAGCATCCGCGCAGCATTCACCGCGTAGCAGCCGACGTCCATCAGCGAGCCGCCGGCGAGATCCGACCGCAGCCGCACGTTATTCGGATCGAACGGATCCATGTGGAAGGTGAAGGCTGTGCGCACGCCGCACAACTCGCCGATGGCGCCACTGTCAATCAGGGCGCGCACGCGCGCATGCTGCGGGTGGAAGCGGTACATAAAGGCTTCCATCAGCAAGACGCCATATCGCTTGCACCCCTCAACCAGCGCGACCGCCTCCTCCGCGTCGCGGGTGAGCGGCTTCTCGCACAGAATGGCCTTCCCCGCCGCGGCCGCCTTCAGCGTCCACTCCAAGTGCATATTATTCGGGAGCGGGTTATAGATCGCATCGACTTCCGGATCCGCCAGCAGTGCCTCGTATGAGCTATGGGCCCGCGGGATGCCCAGCTTAGCCGCCGCTTCGGCGGCACGGGCGCCGTCACGACTGGCGATGGCCACGACGTCGCCGTTGTTCGATTGCTGTGCGCCGGGGATGAAACGGCCCAAGCCGATGTTCGCGGTGCTCAAGATTCCCCAACGGATCCGATCTGCCATGGTGCGGACGCTCCCTCGCAACTAACGCTTACAACTCCAAGGCGGGGCAAACCTGACCGGTGGGGATCTTGCCTGGAGTGAACCGCATTCTATGCTACTGCCGATCCGTCGCCGAATGCCACAGCCGGCCCGAAACGTGTCGCGGATCATCGAATGATCTAGCCCGCACGTCCACTCTCCTATATGTGCGGATATCCAGTCCCTGTACGCCGGATCGCGGATGCACCCCAACTGCTAGACTGCTGCATAGGATTCGGGCAGATGGGTAGCACGCGGGAGATATCGGCATGACGGAGCAGAGTCGCGCGCGATGGTTGGCGGAACCGGACTGGTTGGCCGCGCACCTTGAGGATCCAGCTGTACGGATCGTCGATATGCGCGGCGTGGTCCGCACCACCACCGACGAGGATGGGACGCAACACGCCGCCTATCTCGGGCTCCGCGACGAGTATCTGGCCGGGCATATACCCGGCGCCGTCTTCCTTGATTGGACCACGGACATCACGGATCCCGATGACCCGGTGCCGGCGCAAGTGGCGCCTCCCAAGCGCATCGCCGCCGTGCTGGGCGCCGCGGGAATCAGCGACGACACCACGGTAGTGGCGTATGACGCTCATCCGAGCAGCCAATTCGCTACCCGCCTCTGGTGGGTGCTTCGCTATTACGGCCACGATGCTGTGAAGGTCTTGAACGGCGGCTGGCCCCAATGGCAACGTGAAGGCCGTCCAGTATCCACGGCCGTTCCGGTCGTCAGGCCGGCCACGTTCACGCCGCGGGTGCGCCCCGAGCTGCGGGCAAGCGCGGAGCAGGTGCTGGCCGCTCTGGGGCAGCCCGCGGTCACCTTGGCCGATGCACGTGACACCGGGCAATACACCAATGCCGTCCGTCGAGGTTCCCGAGGCGGCCACATTCCTGGGGCTCTCAGCATTCCACGCGAAAGCTTCATTGATGACTCAGGCCGCTTCCGCGGCAACGCCGACCTACAAGCTGCCGCAACTGCATCGGGGCTCAACCCCGACCACCAGGTCATTGCCTACTGCAACGGGGGAGTGGCCGCCACCACCGTACTTTTTGGCTTGAGCCTGCTCGACTATCCGCGCCTCACAAACTACGACGGTAGCTGGAACGAGTGGAGCGAGCGGCCCGAGCTACCAGTAGAGTTCTGAGCCCCGTCCTCACCAACTGTGGGGCGCCGCTGGGGAACACGCTCCTTCGCTAAGCACGTAGTGAGGTCTCTGCAACTTTTGAAGGAAAGTCCCCGCTAAGCTCCTTAGTGCAGCAGACCGATGGTTAGCGCGTAACGTCCCACGGCAATCTGCCGCCCCAAGAGGGTCCGTGCTCGAGGGAGAACGAAACGGGTGTGTCAAGCACGGTGAGATGCACGGTGCCGCACTCAACTCGATAGTCCCACGGTGGCTCAACAAAGGTGGACCAGAGTTTTCGACCATAGCCATCCCAGGCCGCTAGCTCGAGTTCAGCGGCCATGAGTACCGTGTCCCCATGCCGACTCCATCCCCAAAATTCGCGGTCTGTATCTTCGCGGTCTTCCCACAACCGCATGGGCGCGGCAAGGTCATAGGCCAGGAGTCGTTCTTGAAGGCCGATGAACAAGCGATGCGTCTCAGGGACGACGAGTGCGCCAGGGCAGAGTTCTTGTTCAGGCCACCTGAGGATACGGCCAACCACTACCACAAGATACGGCCAGGCGACTTCCGATGTACCAATGGCCAAGAAACAGTTGTGATCGCCCTCCGGTTGCCGGTCAAGTTCGTCTACAAAGGCAGCGTTCTGGCAGTAGCGCTCATAGGAGTCCGGCAGACCATCTGCACAGGACAGCAATCTATAACCTTCCATGGCGATCTGAAATACATCTCGGGCCACGTGGCTCCTGACTCTAATTAGCTACTGATGCGTCAGCAATGTGCGACTGTTGTCAGCATTATACGCCTGCGCTATGGCATTGATGCCTTGCATGCTGCCTCGCCGGAGGCTGGAGAACCGCCAGAGGCAGGCTACGCGCACGCGGTAACCTGTCGCGGAGCACTCCTCGCAGAACAATCAGTCCACGTCGAGGTGGGCTTGAATCGCTCTGCGATTTGCGGCGCGCATCTCTGGAAACACTCCCACATCCACGGTGTTTAAGAGCGAAGTTGTCGACCAAAACTCGTCGTAGCACGCTTGGTAGCCTGAAGGGAGGG
>JAQBPC010000388.1 GCA_028287725.1 Chloroflexota bacterium
GGCGCACGCAGCTCCAGCCGTTCCCACCGCAACCGGTACCATCTCACCGACAGCAACCGCGACAGCAACCGCGACAACGGCGGCGCCTACCGCGACGGGAACCGTCACGCCGGCGGCAACCTCAACCGCGGTAGGTCCGACCGCCACCGGCACCATCTCGTCAACGTCAACCATGACGGTGACGCCAACGCCCACCGGCACGCAGACGGGGACGGGCGGCTGCCCGGCCGGCTGGACCTGCGCGGACATCGGAACCACCGGCGCGGCCGGCAGCGAGTCCCTGAGCAGCGGCACCTGGACGGTGCGCGGCAGCGGCGGCGACATCTGGACCACGGGCGACCAGTTCCACTTCGACTGGCAGACCCTGGGCGGCAACGGCAGCGCGAGCACGCGCGTGATCTCGCAGACCAACACCAATGCCTGGGCCAAGGCGGGCGTGATGCTGCGCGGCAGCACCGCCCCGAGTTCCCCCTTCTACGCCATTCTCGTCACCCCGGGCAACGGCATCACCGTGCAGTACCGGGCTACGTCGGGGGCAGCCGCCGTGAAGGCGGCTCAGCCTGCCGGCGCGGTGCCGGTGTACCTGAAGGTGACCCGGGCGGGCACCGCGTTTACCGCATACACATCAAGCAACGGCGTGAGCTGGACCCTGGTGCCCGGATCAACTATCACACTCAGCGGGCTGACCGGAACACTGCTTGCCGGCCTTGCTGTCACCTCGCACAACGCCGGCACTATATGTACTGTGACCTTTGATACGGTTGCTGTGGGCTAGTAGTCACGCGGTCTCGCTTGGAGGATATGCCAATGGCTGCTCGATCACCCATTCGCTTCGCATTATTTTTGGCGCCGCTCTTTGTGCTGGGTTTGACAGCGCCCATCCGCGTACGCGCCGCTACCAGTGCGCCGGTAAGTGATCAGGCGCAGACCGTTGTCAACGCGGCCTTGTCCGTGAGGAAGGGCACCAACCAGACGTTCACGGTCGGCATGACCGGAACATTGACCCGAGTCGACCTGCCGTTATGCACACGGGCCAAGGGCAACTCGGTTGTACTCCAGGTCGTAAGAAAGTCATCCCCTCAGAAGAGTCTATCCATCCCTGAGCAAATTGCTCTCAGCTTTGGCGTGAGCAGCTACAAGTGCAATTGGGACACCTTCACACTAGCTGCTCCCATGTCTGTGACCTCGGGCGAGGTATTGGACCTGGTGGTCATTCGCGTGAAGGGTTTCGCCCCCCTTTGGGGCGTCGACAATAAAGGCGGCGATCCTTATCCTCGTGGAGTCGGTACCTGGCAAGGCCATACGATTAACGACTTCGCTTTTCGCACATGGGTGGCCCCATAGACAAGTGAATCCCGGAGCCAACTGAAGTCCGGCATCTGCAGGTCATCCTGCGAGCTGCCCGCCTCGTCATTGCCATCAAACTGCAGCGATCCCAGCGAATAGCGCCGCCGCGCGAGGAACATTGGTCTCGCGTTCACGCACCGATGGGTCCCAAGGGCCGGCTCGTTCCGTTCGGGGTCGCCAACTCAAGGCATGCTGCGCCAGGCATCGTGGCGAACCCGGCTGAGCCGTTCGCATATGCCTCGGTCTGCAGCGTCAGGATTCCGTAGTTGTGATGTCATGAAGCCCCTTATGGGACATCGAACGGGAACGGTTTTGCGTGACTGCGCGACTGCGCTAGTCGGCGATAATCGGTCTTGCGAGAAAAGCTACTCGCTCAACCAGAACGTCGAGGTCAAATGGCTTCGCAATAGTGCACTCGGCGTCGACGTCCGCTCCACGCTGGGCTGCATCTCGGGCGGCGGTGAGGACGATGATCGGAGCCCGATGATCGTATCGCGCGCGGTAGAGCTTCACGAATTCCCAGCCGTCCATGTGGGGCATCTTCATATCCACGAGTAAGATGTCGGGATGCTGTTGCCCAATCAACTGCAGTGCCGCATGGCCGTCTGCTGCTTCATCGACCTGATAGCCCTCATCACCCAGTGCATAGACAATCAACTGGCGTATGCTCGGATCATCGTCTATCACCAGAACCCGAGTCATATCCTCACTTTCTTGCGTTCCAGGCTCGGTCGTGCGCCATCGGTCGAAGATGGGAGGGTGACGACAAAACGTGTGCCGGTGTGCTCCGGTTCCTCTATCCGCAGGTTGCCTCCGTGCAAGTAGACAATCTCGCGGGTGATGTAGAGCCCGAGGCCCATGCCGGACAGGTGGCGCTCGCCGTGTGCCTGATAAAAACGATCGAAGATATGCGCACGTTGGTCAAGCGGAATGCCCACGCCGTGATCGGTTACCGAAAGCTCGACGCCGCAATCCTTGCCTTGCCGGAGTCCGATCGTCACGATGCCACCTTCAGGACTGTACTTGAGGGCATTGTCTAGCAAGTTCGTGATCACTTGTTCAAACCGAACCGGATCGACTACCGCCTCACATTGCTCAGGGCCATCAAAGATCACCCGCTGCTGTGCATCGCCTTGCTGCTGCTCGATGGCGGCGTGGATGAGCGCGACAAGATCCGTTTTCAGCAACTCGATGCGCAGCTTCCCGGCCTCAATCTGAGCGGAATTGAGCAGGCGTTCCATCAGTTGATTCAGCTTGCCGGTATGTAACTCAATAGCATTCAGCGCGGACTCGAGTCGTTCCGACGAGATCTCTCGCTTGCGTCGGGTGTCTCGCAGGAGCAATTGTGCAAAGCCCCGAAGACTCGTAACCGGCGTCTTTAGCTCGTGTGCCGCAACGGATAAAAATTCATCCCGGTTTGCTACTGCCTCGCGCAGCGCATCGTTCTTTTCCCGAAGTGTCTGCTCCATTCGTTTATGCTCGGTGATGTCTCGGATGAAACATCGCGTGTGCACGAACTGACCGCCTACCCATAGCCCGTTCGAGTGGATTAATACATGCTTGACCGAGCCATCTTTGCATCGGAGCTCCGCTGGAAAATCGTAGATATCCTCCCGCGACATCAGCCTCAGCCAGTACTCTTCGAAAACGTCCTGCTGAACGTAGAATTGGCCAAGCGGATATCCAACATACTCCTCTGCCGAATAGCCCAACAAGTTCAACAGGGCTGTATTCGCCCAAACGACGACCTGGTCGGCGCCTATTTGCTGAACACC
>JAQBPC010000427.1 GCA_028287725.1 Chloroflexota bacterium
TAGGACTCGATACGCTGGCGGCGGCCACGAACGAGGAGCCTGACACCATAGAAGACGTGTACGAGCCGTACCTGCTGCAGCGTGGCTTTATCCAGCGTACCCCACGCGGTCGTGTGGCCACATCGCATGCCTACGAGCACCTGGGCATCGCACCGCCGCAGCGCGAGCCGGCAGCATTCCAGCAGGCGCTCTTCGGCCCCGGCAAGTAGGCGCGAAGCCGGCCGCGCCAGCGGTCCAAGTAGGGTACACCTCGCCGGATACGGCAGTTGGCGACCGTGGTTTACGTGGAGCGGTGTGCCGAGAACGCTCTGAGCACGGCACGGCGGTACTCGTAGTCTTGCCGGGCCCACGTTTCATGCGCTGGTAATCGGCGGTGAAGTAGTCTGTGCGCAAAGCTAGTGAATTAGGGGCTAGGGAGGGCGTCGATCGGGCTCTGGGCATGTCGCCCCAGGTCGCACACCCAAGTCGGGAAGAATGGGCAGGCGCCTATTTTTCAAAGCCGAGTTATTACACGGGATAGGGGCAAGTATGCTACGTCGTATGCTCGCGGCCGTCACGATCGCTTGTTTACTGGCGCCTACAATGCTATTCAGTGGCCCGGTGCGCGCGGCCGGCGTCCACGCAACTGCCGAAGCGAGAACCGGCCAGGTTCATCAGGCTGAGTTGAAGACAGGACTCTTAAGTGGCGACCGGAGTGATCAGGATTCAGGGGTTGCCCTGTACATCCTCTGCGCAGGCGTTGCCATCAGTGCGGTTGCTATTCTCGGCCTCCGGACCACCGGCCGTTCGCGTTCGAGACAGGTGAATCAACACCCGCAATGGCGAGCATAGCCGCGGCTCAAGCGCTCAATTGAGCCATGGAAAGGTCGCCAAAGCGACCGACAAGCGTTTGGCGCATGCGCGCTATACCTTGAGCATGTAGCTGCGAAACCCGTGACTCTGAGACGCCCAGGCGCGTCGCGATTTCCCGGTGTGTGCAGTCGTTGGCATAACGGAGCCGAAGGACCTCGCCCTCTCGTTGGGGTAGCCCTGCCAGAGCGTCGACGATGCCCTGTCGCAGCTCGTAGCGTTCCGCAGTAAGTGCAGGGTTGGGGCTCTGTTCGTCCACGACACGGAGACTCAACACGCTTTCGCCGCTGTCAGTTACGGAGATGCTGTCAAGCGAAACTACACGACACGCTTCATCGACAAGCGCCCGATCGCATGCCGTGTTCGGAAGCCCGGTTTCCTCTGCAAGCTCGTGCGTCGCAGGCTTTCGGCCAAGTTGCTCTTCCATGCGACTGGTAGCCTGCTGGACGAGTTTCACATTGGCGCGAGCGGAACGAGGAAGCCAATCCATCTCCCGAAGTTGATCCAGAAGAAAGCCTCGGATGCGATTGACGGCGTATGTCTCGAATTTCACGCCACGTGTCTGGTCGAATCGGTCGACCGCATCGATCAGACCCATCGTGCCATAGCTATAAATATCTTCCGGCTCGAGTGTCGATGGTCGATTCACGGCAAACTGGCGCACAGCGCGGCGAACCAGCGGCGTGTGGCTCAAAATGAGCTGCTCGCGTGTTACGGCGGTCCGAGCCGCGGACGCGACTGGAATCAAAGTACTCATGGGCCGCCTCCAGAATGGATTAGATATCAATCGATGTCACCATTCTGAGCGCACTATGGCACTATGTGTGAGCCCCAACTGGACCATTATTCCAGGTACCTGAACGGGTAATGTACCGCCTGGCTAACGGTGGACAGGGGGTGGTAGGCGCGCTCGGGGACGGCATTTGGCCTGACGGCGGCGCGCCTTACCTTGACCTAAAGCGGTATGTTGCCGTGCTTGCGGGCAGGTCGAGACTCGCGTTTGCTGGCCGCGAGCTCAAAGGCGCGAATCAAGGTCGGCCTTGTCTCATGCGGCTCTATGACCGCATCGATATAGCCGCGCTCGGCTGCCGCATAGGGAGTGGCAAAGCGCTCGAGGTAATCCGCGGTTAGCTCAGCCGATCGCTCGATAGGATCTCCCGCCGCGGCTAGCTCCTTGCGGAAAATGACCGAGACGGCGGCCGACGGCCCCATTACGGCAATTTCCGCGGAAGGCCACGCGTAGTTAAAGTCCGCGCCAATATGCTTCGAGCACATGACGTCGTATGCTCCGCCATATGCCTTACGGGTAATCACCGTGATCTTCGGTACCGTAGACTCGGCGAATGCATAGAGCAGCTTTGCCCCATGGCGAATGATGCCGTTGTACTCCTGGCTAGTCCCAGGAAGGAAGCCGGGCACGTCGACGAAGGTGAGTAAGGGGATGTTAAACGCGTCGCAGAAACGGACAAAACGTGCCGCCTTCGTCGAGGAGTTTATGTCAAGGGTCCCCGCCATGTGCTGAGGCTGGTTCGCGACCACCCCGATTGCCCGTCCGTTGAGCCGCCCGAAGCCTACGATGATGTTCTGGGCATACGACGGCTGAACCTCGAGGAACTCCCCGTCGTCAAGCACACCGTGTAGCACCTCGACCATGTCATATGGCTTCATTGGCGAGGACGGGACTATCGTATCGAGGGAGGGGTCTTGGCGATTTGGGTCGTCCTGCACGGCCTGTCGCGGCGCTTCCTCAAGGTTATTTGACGGCAAGTACTCGAGGAGCCAGCGAACGCCTTCGAATGCAGCTTCCTCGTCGTCGGCGGCAAAATGTGCGACGCCGCTCAGGGCGCTGTGCGTATCGGCGCCGCCCAGCTCTTCATGGCTCACCTGCTCCCCAGTGACGGTTTTGATCACGTCCGGGCCGGTGATGTACATCTTGCCGGTACCCCGGACCATGAAAATGAAGTCGGTGATCGCCGGTGAATAGACTGCGCCGCCGGCGCATGGCCCGGCGATGATCGAGATCTGGGGGACGACACCGGAGGCGCGGACGTTGCGATAGAAGATGTCCGCGTATCCTGCCAGGCTCACCACGCCCTCTTGAATACGCGCGCCACCGGAATCGTTTATTCCGATGATCGGGATCCCGAGCCGCACTGCCGTATCCATCAGCTTTACGATCTTTTCCGCGAAAACCTCGCCAAGCGATCCGCCGAATACGGTAAAATCTTGCGAAAATACGGCCACGCGGCGGCCTTCAACGGTTCCGAACCCTGTGATCACGCCGTCTCCCGGAATGCGCCGCTCGCCCATTCCGAACGATTCGGTCCGGTGCACCGCAAACATGTCCAGCTCTTGGAAGCTTCCTTCATCCAGCAGCATGCCGATGCGCTCGCGCGCCGTGCGCTTCCCACGACTGTGCTGAGACTGCGCCGCCCGCTCTTCATGCTCCTGCAACACGGCGGCTCGCCGGCGTCGCAGCTCGGCGACTCGCGGCTCTAGGGTATCCTCAGATCCGGCCATTTGATCCGATTGTAACGCTGCTGCGTAGTATCATCAGAGCGAAAAACTCCTTGAACCAACTGATAGACAAGTCTTCTCAGGGAGGGTATCATGCGAGGGAACAGCAAACCAAGCGAAGGAGCCAGCTGATGTTTGGCATAGGCCACGGTCCGGAAATCATCATTCTGCTGATCATTGTGTTGCTTGTCTTTGGTCCCGGCAAGCTGCCCGAGATTGGCTCGGCGTTCGGGCGCGGTATCCGTGAGTTCAAGGATGCTACGACCGGCAATCACGATAGCCCTACCGCGTCGATCCCACCGGCTCAGCAGCCACGCAGCATTCAGCAGCCGCCTGCCGAGCAGTGGACGGCGCCGACGAACGAGGTACGCCAGCCGGTAACGGCAGAACACTCAAAGGACTAACGGCGAACCTCTCGGATCTCAGGGAACGTGCGTGGAATGTGGGTGTGAGTCGCTTCTGGCTCACACCCACATGTTTGTCAACTTCCAGTAGCTGGATGCAGGACGGCTGAGAGAGTACGGAATGGCAGTAAGCCACAGTTTTCTAGCTCTGAATGATCCAGATCCCAAGAACATGACCGTCATCGAGCACCTCGAGGAGGTGCGGAAGCGGCTGTTCGTGTGCATAATCGTGACGACCATCGCCTCAATTGGCGGGCTGTTCTTCTACGAACAGATTCTTTCGATCTTAATCACGCCAATCCACCACATCAGCACGGTCGCCTTCGGCGGAAAGCTCGCCGTATCGACAGGTACGGGCGGCTTGGTCCTCAGGATCAAGCTCGCACTGCTCCCCTCTGCCGTGGTGAGTTTGCCGGTTTGGCTCTATCAGTTCTGGATGTTCATCGCGCCCGCATTCGAGGTGGAAACGCGGCGATACGTCGTGCCGTTTGTCGGCCTCGGCATGGTGCTCTTTATCATGGGCGCCTCGATTGGCTACCTGGTTTTCCCACGATACTTTAGCTTCTTAGCCGGTATCGGTGGTAAGGACATCGTCTTTATTGCCGACGCAAACAACATTCTCAATCAGTTTGCGATCCTGTTGCTGCTGTTTGGCGCTGTCTTTGAGCTGCCGATCGTGCTGACGCTACTCTCAAGAGTGAATATCGTGTCGTCACCGCTGCTGCGAAGGAAGCGCAAAATCGCCTTTTTCGCGTCGCTGTTCGCCGCCATGATCATTACGCCCGGCGCTGACCCAATTACCCCGCTCATTGTCAGCGGCCTGCTGATAATTCTTTACGAATTCAGCATTATCCTAATTCGACTGAGCCATCGCTAGACTAGGCGGGATCAGTCGGACTATCCGGCGTCTTCCCTTCACCCTTTTCCTGATCGCTGGCGTGGCCCTCGCTGCTTGGCGGGGCGCCATCGCCTTGACCGGAGTTAGAGCCACGGGCCTCGAAGCGATCGGCAACCCGCTGTCTTAAGTCATCAATTACCTCGCCGGCCTTTGTGGCGGCCACTCTGACTTTCTCATCGACCGCCGGGGTCGCCTCTTGCACCTTTCGGGATAGCGCGTCCACGCTCCGCTTCAGATTCTCCGTGACGCCCGGTTCCATCTGATGGGCCTTTCGGGACATTGCACCGGCGCCCTCCTGCAGCCTGTCGCGCACGACTGGCGCTACTTGCTGCACCTTATGCGCCACTGCTTCAGCCCCGCCATGCAGCTTTTCGCCAAGGACTGGCGCAAGCTCCTGCAACTTATCGACCAGCTGATCGAACGCTACCTTGGCACGGCTATCCGTGGATCTAGCTTGCTCATCCGACTGACGCTGATCGTCGGGTTCGCCTGCCCGATTCGTTGGCTCCTTTTCCTCGTGGTCCCGGTTAGTTTCATCTGACATGATCGTCCTCCTGAATGCGGTGAGGTCCTACCGGCGCGCTATCGCGCTGCCCCATCTAAACCGCTTTCGTATTTCGGAGTGTACCACTGGCAAATGTACGAGTCCGCTTCTGCGATCCCTTGTAATGACAAAAGTCGAATCGAGAGCAGACATGGCCGGCCGCAGTCCCGATTCGTCGATGTCAGCGCGTTAGTGGCGTCCTTTAAGCAGGCGGCAGGACCAATGGACGCCGGCACACTATGGCAGACTCCACCTGGCGGGCCCTGTCCTGGCTCCTCGCTGTGTATACGTCAGGGTCGCGCCTGCCGAATTATCGGTAACGGCGAAGACGAGCACGCCTTGAGCAGTGGCGCCTGGCTGGAGCATAGGATTCCAGAGTGGGTTGGTGTGTCCGGGATATGGCCGGCCTGGCGCAATAACGGGGCCTGCTGCCGTGATCGTGAAATCGGCGGGACTGACCGCGACCGCTCGGTGTGCCTCGTTCGTCACCCGCACGGCCAAAATCCAGAAGCGTTTTCCGTTGCCGGCAGCACTGCCGCCAACTGAGTCTTGGCGACCGATGAACTTCGGCACAACTGCCACATTACCTATAGTTTCCGGCGTAGCCATGCCCGGAAGAAGTTGTGTGGTCGGCGAAGCGGTTCCTCCATGAGTAGACGTTGCAACGATGCCCACGTGGTTCTCAACAACCAGCAGAATTACTGCCGCGGCAATCAAAAAGAGACCGGTTAATAGGCGCGACCAATGGACGAACGGACTCCGCCCGTCATATAGCCCCTCTTCTTCGTTATGCCAGCCATTGTTTCGGTCGTCTTCCATCTTGATCCCGGGGCGTGAATTGGCGTCGCCTGCCGTACACATCGTTGGTGCTGTCGTTCACATCGTTGATGTTGTAAAGGGCGCTCAGTTCTCTACCATACCTGCGCCCGAAGGAGCGTGGCCTGTTTAGTATGCGGAGGCGATGTTATCGAGTCACGCTGGGTTCTCAAGTGCAGATAGGTCGCCCAAGATCTCGTGAACGAGATGCCGTGCCCGGACCAATCTGCGCGCAGATCTAGGTCCCACAATCCATCCAAGGTACGTGCACCAGGACAGCCAATCAATATTTCGAGGCGATTTCAGGTGTGCCTAGAACTGTACCCTCCACATGGGGCGCGCCTCTGAGCCAGTCGCTCGCAGGCATAGGTCGCCGCCCGGCCGGCTGGACAACCTCCAAGATCAACAGCCCACTGCCTGTACCGACAACCGGCGCCTGCTCCACTACAAGCAGGCTGCCTGGATCGCCGCTGTATTCCGGAGCGCCCGACATGACACTTGCCTTGAGCACCTTTAACGGCCCACCCTCATAATGTGTGAAGGCTGTGGGCCAAGGGTACATCGCGCGAACTTGATGCTCGATACGTACCGCGGTTAGCGTCCAATCAATAATGCCGTGTTCCTTCTTAATCAACCGTGTTATCGTGGCCTGAGAGTCATCTTGTGGCTTCGCCAGCGTCGTGCCCGCGATCCAGCCAGGGAGCGTCGACGCAAGCAACCCGGCCCCGGCAGCGGATAGCTTCGTCGTCAATGTGGCGCATGTATCACGTGGATCGATCGGCACGGGTACTTGCGAGAGCACCGGCCCGGTATCCAAACCTTCGTCCATCTTCATGACGCTGACGCCGGTGTCCGCAAGACCATCCAGGATCGCTGCCTGAATTGGCGAGGCGCCCCTGTACTGAGGCAAGAGCGAGGCGTGCACGTTTAAGCAGCCGTACCGTGGCAATTCCAGCACAGTCTTAGGAAGTATCTGCGCATATGCCACTACCACGATGAGGTCAGGCTTCAGATCGATGAGTTGAGCTAACGCGTCTGGCTGCCGCAACCGCTCAGGTTGAAACACACGTATGCCTGCCTCGAGAGCAGCAGTCTTCACCGGCGGCGCTGTTAGCTTTTGACCGCGGCCCGCGGGCCTATCGGGCTGTGTGAATACTCCCACAACTCTGATCGGGCGAGCATCGATGTGCTGCATGCCCACCAACGCGCGCAGACTTGGCACCGAAAACTCGGGCGTGCCCATGAACACAATTCGAATTTCAGTAGCTTCCCGCACGTTATGCCTCCCTAGCGGCCAGGCAAAGCGACGGACCCCATGTCATTTGCTTAGCCTCCAAGTAACCGTCGAAACCGTTCTCTGACACCGACACGATGCCGGCCCGTGCCGGCCGCACGTAGCGCCACGGCAAGGCCATCAATTGTTTCGTTTATGCGCGCGCCAGTGATTGGATTAGCAACGACATAGGCGCCCGCGGCTTGCAGTTCTTCCGTGCGTTGCGCGGCCTGGCGTCCCTCGACATGTGTCACGGTTACGGCGCCGGCCCTACGCAGGCTCTTCACTGCCGCAACGCGTTCCAAGGCGTCCGCCGGTCCTATCTCATATATTATGGCATCGTAGCCGCTGATAATCGACTCTATGGCTGACGGTACCCCACTCATGAAAGACGTGGTCCAGCCGGCGGGGTGATTGTCGAGGACGCTCGTATAGAGCTCTCGCAGGGACATGTTGTTGTTGCTGATCATGAGAAGCATGCGCAACGTAGAGTTCACTCCAATTGTCGCAAGTGTTACCCCGGCGTCCCGGGGACTCAGGCGCCTATCGGGATCATACCGGAAAGCAGGTTGTGCGATGCCCCAGAGTAGGATGATCGTTATAGGATCGTCTGAGCGCGCTCAGATTATGAGCATGGCATCTCCGAAACTAAAGAATCGATACCGCTCTGCCACGGCGAGGGCATATGCCCTATCCACGAGATCCTTCCCAGCAAATGCGCTGATCAACATGAGCAGGGTCGAGCGCGGAAGGTGGAAGTTGGTCACAAGCGCATCAGTGGCTCGGAATGTAAACCCTGGATAGATAAAAATGTCGGTCCAGCCAGACCATGCTGCTACCGTTCCACCGAGGGCCGCCGTCTCCAGCACGCGGAGTGCTGTGGTGCCCACGGCTATAATTCGGTTGCCACGATTGCGCGTTTCGGCAATGAGGCTCGCTGTCTCGGCAGACAGCATCCCGAATTCCGCGTGCATTCGGTGCTGCTCAATATCATCTACCTGGACCGTCTTGAACGTACCAAGGCCAACGTGTAGCGTTACAGATGCCAGGCGAACCCCGTGGTCCGATAATCGGGAGAGTAGGTCATTTGTGAAATGAAGGCCCGCGGTAGGCGCCGCAACCGATCCTACCTCGCGGGCGTACACGGTCTGGTATCGCTCGCGGTCACTTGGTTGCTGGTGTATGTACGGGGGTAAGGGCATTTCGCCAAGCTCGGCGAGGACGCTTAAGAACGGGCGCCCATTCGTCTCGAACGCAACCACGCGCTGCCCGTCCGGCAACTCTTCGACGATTCGGGCGCGTAACAATCCGTCGCCAAAAGATAGTGTGTCACCAATCCGCATGCGCCGGGCAGGTCGTGCCAGGCACAGCCAGCGGCCCTCGCCGAAATCGCGGAGCAGCAGCAACTCAGCCGTACCGCCGCCGCGAGACCGCGTTCCACGCAATCGGGCAGGAAGGACGCGACTGTCGTTCACGACGAGCAAGTCGCCCGGACGCAAGAACTGTGGCAGTTGCGTGAATGTGTCGTGAGAGATGGTATGTAAGCCGCGATCGACAACGAGCAAGCGTGAGGCGTCGCGGGGCTCTATGGGCGTTTGGGCCACCAATTCCGGCGGCAGATGGTAGTCGAAATCTTCTGTACGCATATATTTCAGTGTACGGTGACTTGGATGTTCAATTCACTGGCGGCTAACTGCCCCCACAAGGTATGATCGCACCGAACAGAATCATGGAGAAATAGAATGCGTGTGGTTATTCTCGGCTGTGGCCGCGTCGGTGCGCGATTGGCCGGGATGCTCGACGATGGCGGCCATCAGGTGAGCGTGATCGACGAGAACCTGGAAGCGTTCGAGCGCCTTCCAACCCGATTCGCAGGGCTGGTGGTCTTGGGCAACGGCATTGACTTCGACATACTGACACAGGCAGGCATCGAGAAGGCGGATGCGTTATGTGCGCTGTCGAACTTCGACAACACCAATATCATGGCAAGTCAGATCGCGCGGGAAGTATTTCATGTACCTCGGGTCATAACGCGAATTTACGATCCTGAGCGGCAAGACACATTTAGACAGCTTGGGCTCGAGACCGTGTGTCCAACGCGCGTGGGTGTCGCACAGATCGAGGCGCTGCTTGACGCTGGGTAACCGGCTGACAACTTGAGGCTCGGGGACAAGCAACACACGCAAGGAAAGAGTCGCAGATGTATGTCGTAGTAATTGGCGGCGGTAAGGTCGGGTACTACCTGGCCAAGGCGCTTTTGGAAGAGCGGCACGAGGTGTTGCTGGTTGAACGCGACTTCAAGCGCGCCAAGCGCATCGCAGAGGACTTCGGTCAGGGCGTGGTGTTGCGCGGAGACGGCGCCGAAACAGCGACTCTTGAACGTGCGGGTGTCGGCCGGGCGGACGTCGTTTGCGCGGTGACCGGCGAGGACGAGGACAACCTGATCGTTAGCCAGGTCGCCAAGCGGCATTTCAACGTCACGAGAACCATTGCCCGTATCAATAATCCCAAGAACGAGGAAATCTTCATTCGGCTCGGCATCGATGTCACCGTCAGCGCCACCCAATTCATCATCAGCCTCATTGAGCAAGAAATCCCGACGACGCCGTTCGTCAACCTGCTGACGCTTCGAAGTATCGGCATGGAAATCGTGGACCTCTACATGAGCGACGATTGTCCGTGGGTGGGCAAGCGTATCGGCGATCTGCCGCTGCCGCCGGACACCGTGCTGTCTCTGCACATTCGCGACGGCGTGCGAACGTTTCCGACTAATGACACGCAACTTTTGCGGGGCGACCGTCTAATCGGGCTGACCAGCCTCGATTCCGAGGCAGCACTCCACCAAATGCTGCAGCCGGTGTAGCGGCGTAACTGCCATTGCGAGCCCTGAAGGACTGGATCGCGGCCGCGCCTAGCCTTTCAGACCCGTCGTAGCAATTCCCTCGATGAAGAATCGTTGGCCGTGGAGCCGGAGGCGAAGTAGTCAGCTCACCAGGCACATCTACGGCCGCCAAATTGAAAACGGACTCCAACATTACGAACGACCGGCCAGGATCGTGCGTCGTTTTTGTCCGCACTCCACATTCTTAGATCTATGTGCTTCGGTGTCCGACACATGCGCAAAGCGTGATACTGTGCGGTGTGCCTGACCACCGTACCACTACTCCAGTAATCACCCATCACGGCCATATGGTGTTCACTATTTAACGACCATTAGCCTGACACGTTCTCGCCGATAGATGTTAAATGTGGTATGGAATATACGCATTACAGCCAAACTTAATATTCAAGATGTCTAGCTGCCTTTAGCCCCAACCTGGAAAGGCAGCGGGCCACGATGTCAGCGAATGTGCATGATTTTTGGTGCAAAAACGCGTTGCCGGTTAACGGGAAATCGAATTGTGTCTGCTGATTGGCAATCAGATTGGTGGCCACAACACGGACGCTAGAACTCCCAACGTCGTATCGCACATTGGACGACTAGGCTGCTATTGAGCGACCATTGATCGTAGCTTCGCAAACTATGAAATCTCCGCAGGTTCATTGGGGGCAAAAGGCATGACTGAAGAAGGTCGCGATACACCTCTGCGAGTAGCTGTCGCGGGACTGAGGATCGGTGAGTGGCACGCGCGAGCCGTTGCCGAGCATCCCAATGCAGAGCTGTGCGCGGTCTGCGATGCAGACCTCGAGCGCGCAGAGATGGTTGCGGCGATGCATCATGCACGATCAACGTATACCGATTTCACGACTATGCTCGATGCCGAGGAACTAGATGGCCTGTGCATCGCGACTCCGAATGCCCTGCACGCACCAATGATCCGCGCCGCGCTGGATCGGGGCCTCCACGTAATGTGTGACAAACCATTAACGCTCGATACGGAGGAAGCACGCGATCTCCTGGCCTTGGCAAGAGAAACCCGGCGCATCCATGGAATTAATTTCAGTAACCGACCAAATCCAGCTGTCCGATTTTTGAAGGAGCAGATCGATGGCGGGGTACTGGGTCGCATTTACGAGGCGCACCTGACGTACCTGCAGGATTGGTTGAGTGACGCGGACGCGCCATTTACCTGGAGGAACTCAAAGGCGGCTAGTGGCAGCGGAGCGCTCGGCGACATAGCCTCTCACGTGCTCGATTTAGGCAGACTGTTTGTTGGCGAAGTGCAGTCGGTAAGCGCTCGCCTCGGTACGGTCGTGCCGGAACGCACGGGCCTCGACGGCGCGATGAGGGCTGTCGATGTCGATGACCTTGCTCACGTGCAACTTCAATTCGACTCGGGGACGCATGGGTTGGTGCGCGTGTCCCGAGTGGCTCGTGGCCGATGTGACATTCGACGCGTGGAATTGTTCGGCGAACGCGCCTCATTCGTTCTCGAGATCGACCAGGATATCAGCCGGGTGCTGCGCGCCGACGAGGTCACAGCGTGGCGCGGCGATGGCTTTCGCGAAGTGTTTGCTCATGATGCGCGGATTTGGACCTGGGGTGGCAATGTCACTCATTGGATCGACCGTGCGCGTCTAGGGGAAGAGATGACCCCCAGCTTTGAAGATGGGCTGCGTTGCCAGGAGATCCTTGACGCTGCGCTCCGCTCCGCGGACGAACGCCGGTGGATCGACGTTGAGCGCCGAAATTGATGAGGCCACTTCCAAACATAGGGTGACCCGTTACTGCCGCGGCAGGGCACGAAGCGCCGGAAGTCTCGAACTTAAGCGCCGCTGTTCTGGTCGGGGGTACGAATTCGGCGAATGACGTCTGTAGTGGAGCGACCCGGCATATACGGGATCAGGTGAATCTCCCCACCATACCCGCGTACCACGGATGCTTCGGGTAACGGCGTTCCAGCAGCAGTGTCGGACACTGCGTAATCTCCGCCCTTCACGTAGATTGCAGGGCGCACATCCGCTATGATCCGGCTTGCAGTCGGCTCCGAGAAGATTACCACGGC